>NZ_JBYRFX010000817.1:0-6080 GCF_057815775.1 Inquilinus sp. | reverse complement strand
GTAATAGGCCCAGTCCGTCCCGGCGCCGCCATTGAGCACGTCGGCGCCATTGCCGCCGACCAGCCGGTCGTTGCCGTCGCCGCCATTCAGCGTGTCGGCGCCTTCGTTGCCGTAGAGCCCGTCGGCCCCGGCCCCGCCGTTTAGCGCGTCGTTGCCGTTGCCGCCCTGCAGACGGCGGATTAAGTGCAATAAAATTTCTGAAGGCAGTTGCGATAAAACCATCTGTGTGTGGCCCCTTGCCGGCTGGCGGCCGATCTTCCACTTCGGCGAAGGGTTTCGACGGTCGCGCCCGCGTGGCGCAGGCCTCCCTGTCCTTCGGCGCGGCTGGGGTGGACGGCGGATGTGAAGGCCCCCGCCGTCGCTGCCGCCGTCAAATGGCGGAACCAACCCAACCGGCGGTGCATTTCTCAGGTGCAACAGTCGACGGGAGCCGGCAGGAATGGTCGTCATATCGTGGGAGCCACCGGCGCGGCGCCGCGGTCCTTATCTGATGGATGGGCATGCCAATGGCTGATGTTGGAGTGCACCCTGATCACGTGCCGCCGCAGCTGCCCAAGGCGGCCACCGGGATCGGCGGTCTCGACGACCTGACCCTGGGCGGGCTGCCGGTGGGTCGGCCAACGCTGCTGTGCGGTGCCGCGGGCTGCGGCAAGACCCTGTTCGGCATGACCTTCCTGGTCAACGGCGCGACCCTGTTCGACGAGCCGGGCGTGTTCATGAGCTTCGAGGAGCGGGCGGACGACCTCGCCGCGAACGTCGCCTCGCTCGGCTATGACGTCGAACAGCTCGTCGCCTCCCACAGACTGGTGATCGACCATGTCCGGGTCGAGCGGTCGGAGATCGAGCAGAGCGGCGAATACGACCTCGAAGGCCTGTTCGTGCGGCTGGGGCACGCGATCGACACCGTTGGTGCCAAACGCGTGGTCCTCGACACGGTCGAAGCCCTGTTCTCCGGCCTCGCCGACACCACGATCCTGCGCGCCGAGCTGCGGCGCCTGTTCGCCTGGCTGAAGGACAAGGGCGTGACCGCGATCATCACGGCGGAGCGTGGCGAGGGCCAGCTCACCCGGTATGGCATCGAGGAGTACGTCTCCGACTGCGTCATCCTGCTCGACAACCGGGTGCAGGACCAGGTGACCACCCGCAGGCTGCGCGTGGTCAAGTATCGCGGCTCCGCCCACGGCACGAACGAATACCCGTTCCTGATCGACAACCAGGGCATCAGCGTCCTGCCGATCACCTCGGCCGGGCTTGAGCACAAGATCTCCCGCGACCCGGTGCCGACCGGCGTGCCGAGCCTCGACGCCATGCTCGGCCTCGGCGGCTATTACCGCGGGTCCAGCATCCTGATCTCGGGCCTGGCCGGCACTGGCAAGTCGACCTTCGGCGCGTCCTTCGTCGATGCTGCCTGCGGCCGCGGCGAGCGCTGCCTGTATTTCGCCTTCGAGGAATCGCCGGACCAGGTGGTCCGCAACATGCGGTCGGTCGGCATCGATCTCGGCCGCCATCTCGAGGCCGGGCTGCTGCGCTTCGAGGCAGCGCGGCCGAGCCTCTACGGTTTCGAGATGCATCTCGCCCGGATGAACCGCGATATCGAGCAGTTCGCGCCGTCCACGCTGGTCGTCGACCCGATCTCGGCCTTTCGCGGCCCGTCGACCGAGATCCATGCCACGCTGATCCGGCTGGCCGACATCTGCAAGACCAGGAACATCACCGCGCTGTTCACCAGCCTGTCCGCCTCGGGCGAGCTGATGGACGAGAGCGAGCGCAGCGTCTCGTCGCTGATGGACACCTGGATCTCGTTGAAGGATCTGGAGGCCAATGGCGAGCGGAACCGGGTGCTGTATCTGCTGAAGTCCCGCGGCATGAACCATTCGAAGCAGCTGCGGGAATACCGGCTGACGGATCAGGGCATCGAACTGATCGACGCCTATGTCGGGCCTGACGGCGTGCTGACCGGCGCCGCGCGGATGGCGCAGGAGGCACGGGAACGCGATGCCGAGATCCAACGGCGCCTGGTGACCGAACGGCGCCGCCGGGAGGTGGCGCGCAAACGGGCCGCGACCGAGCGGCAGATCGCGGAGCTATGGTCTGCGATCGAGGCTGATGAGGCCGAGATCGCGACGCTGATCGAACAGGAAGAGGCCCGCGAGACCGTGATCGGAGAGGATCGCGAGGCCATGGCCGTCAGCAGGGGAGTCCGCCGATGATCCGGAACCCGTCGACCCACGCCCAGATGCCCGCCGAAGAGGCCGACAGCGGAACCTACAACCTCCGCCTCTACGTCGCCGGGCAGACGCCCAAGTCCCTGACGGCCGTCGCCAACCTGAAGCGCATCTGCGAGGAGCATCTGGCCGGCCGCTACACGATCGAGGTGATCGACCTGCTGGTCACGCCGCAGCTCGCCGCCGGTGACCAGATCGTGGCGTTGCCGACCCTGGTCCGGCGCCTGCCGCCACCGCTCAAGCGGATCATCGGCACCCTGTCGGACACGGAACGCGTGCTCGTCGGCCTCGACATCCGCGCCAAGGGGGCGGTGACGTCATGACCACCGGAACATCGCCTTCGAAGACGGAGCAGTACAAGCTCCGGCTGTTCGTCACCGGCTCCACGCCCCGCTCGACCCGGGCGATCGAGAACATGCGCCGGATCTGCGAGGAGAACCTGAAGGGCCAGTACGATCTGGAGGTGATCGACGTGTATGAGAACCCGGAGGCGACGCGCGAGCTGCAGGTCGTGGCCACACCGACCCTGGTGAAGATCCTGCCGGAGCCGCTGCGGCGGATCATCGGCGACCTCTCGGACAAGGAGCGGGTGCTGGCCGGCCTGAACCTGCTGCCGCTCGATCGGACCGATGACCGCTGAGCGCCGGTCGGCCGCCGAGACGGCAGGGCCTGACATCGCGGAGCTGGAGGCCCGGCTGCGCGAGGCCGAGGAGACGCTGGACGCGATCCGCAACGGCGATGTCGACGCCGTCGTGGTCGGCGGCCCGTCCGGCCAGCAGGTCTACACGCTGGAGAACGCCGACCGGCCCTACCGCGTGCTGATCGAGCAGATGCAGGAGGGGGCCGTCACGCTGAGCGAGGACGGCACGATCCTCTACTGCAACCAGCGCTTCGCCACGATCGTCGACACGCCGCGGGAGAAGGTGATCGGCGACGTCGTCGACCGCTTCTTCGGCCGGGCCGAGGCCGGGACCTTCCGCCGCCTGCTGGCACCGGGCAGCGGCGCCGGCATCTCGGCCGAATTCACCCTGCACGCCGCCCATGGCGCCGCGGTGCCGGTGAACATCTCGCTGATCGACCTCAAGGTCGATGACGGCATGCCGCGCGTGGTCTGCGGCGTGGTCACGGACCTGACGCACAACCGCCGGCGCGGCCATGAGCTCGCCGCCGCCAACGAGAAGCTGGCCAGCGAGGTCGAGGTCCGCCGCCGGGCCGAGGACAGCCTGCAGCTGACGCTCGACGCCGCCGGCATGGGCAGCTGGGACCTCGACCTCGCGGCCGACGCCATGCGCCGCTCGCTGCGCCATGACCAGATCTTCGGTCACAAGACGCCGCTGCCGGCCTGGGGGCTGGCGACGACGCTGGACCACTTCATGGCCGAGGACCGTGACGCGGTGGCCGACGCCTTCGCCCAGGCCCAGGTGATGGGCACGATCGAGTTCGAAGGGCGGATCCGCCGGGCGGGCGACGACACCGTCCGCTGGCTGCACGTCAAGGGCCGGACCTACTACGATGCCGGCACGCCGATCCGCATCGCCGGCGTGGTCGCCGACATCACCGACCGCCGCGCGGTGGAGGAACAGCTGCGCCAGGCCCAGAAGATGGAGGCGGTGGGGCAGCTGACCGGCGGCATCGCCCATGACTTCAACAACCTGCTGATGATCATCGGCGGCAGCCTGGACATGCTGGGCCGGCGGCTGCCGTCGGAGGAGCGGATCGGCCGGCTGATCGACGCCGCACGCCAGGGCGTCGCCCGCGGCGCCAAGCTGAACCAGCAGCTGCTGGCCTTCTCGCGCCGCCAGGACCTGCGGACCGAGGTGGTCAGCGTCGACGATCTGATCCCCACCTTCGAGCACCTGCTCGACCGTGCGGTCGGCGAGATGGTCGGCGTCGAGATCGAGCGCGGCGCCGGGTTGTGGCTGTGCCACACCGATCCGCACCAGCTGGAGACCGCCATCGTCAACCTGGCGATCAACGCGCGCGACGCGATGCCGAATGGCGGCACGCTGACGCTGGCGACCGAGAACCGGGTGGTCGGCCGCCAGGCGGCGTCGAGTTGGGGCGCCGCCGGCGGCGACTACGTCGTCGTGTCGGTGGCCGACACCGGCAGCGGCATGCCGCCGGAGGTGCTGGCCCGGGTGTTCGAGCCGTTCTTCACCACCAAGGCGGTGGGCGAGGGCACCGGGCTCGGCCTCAGCCAGGTCTATGGCTTCGCCAAGCAGTCCAACGGCTTCGTCACCCTCGACAGCGAACCCGGGCGCGGCACCACGGTCGCCATCCACCTGCCGCGCTCCGACCTGCCGAAGGCCGCGGCCGCCGCCGCGCCGGCCGCGGCGGAGGACGCCCAGGGCCGCGGCATCATCCTGGTGGTCGAGGACGATCCCGGCGTCCGCGCCGTCACCGGCGGCATGCTGCGCGACCTCGGCTACATCGTGCGCGAGGCCGACACGGCGCGGGCGGCGCTCGACTCGCTCGGCCGCTGCGGGCCGGTCGACCTCGTCTTCTCCGACGTCATCATGCCCGGCGGCATGAACGGCGTGGAGCTGGCGCAGGAACTGGCGCGGCGCCGGCCGGAGCTGCCGGTGCTGCTGACCTCGGGCTACACCGCCCAGCGCTTCCCCAACGCGATGGCCGAAGACCTGCAGGTGCTGCGCAAGCCCTACACCCTGCACGACCTGTCGCTGGCGATCATCGACGCCCTGCACCGCGCCCGGTAACAGCCGGACCCGGAGACCGTTCGGAAACGTGCTGGCGCGGTTCCGGACGACCTTTTTACCTCTGGTTCCACTTGCGCAGCACGGGCTCGGTCAGGTCGTGCTCGTAGCCGAGGACGCTGAGGCTTGCGGTGTCGAGCACGAAATGCGCCCCACCCTCGGGCGGCAGGCCGAGCCAGCGGGCGGTCAGCACCCGCAGGAAATGGGCGCTGGAGAAGATCAGCACATTGCCGCCGACCGCGCGGGCCTCCCGCACGACGATGTCGGCCCGGGCGCCGGCCGCGGCGGAGTTCTCGCCCTCGGGGTAGCCGTCGCGGAACATCTGCCAGCCCGGGCGCTGGGCCAGGATCTGCTTGGTGGTCAGCCCCTCATAGGCGCCGTAATCCCACTCCGCCAGCTCGGGCTTGACCACGCCCTCGGCGCCGAAGCCGGCCAGGGCGCAGGTGCTCTTGGCCCGCTGCGACGGGCTGGTCCACACCGCGGCGAAGGTCTGGCCCCGCAGCGTGTCGGCGACCTTGCGCGCCGCCGCCTCGCCCACCGGGGTCAACGGGATGTCGGACCGGCCCGTGTGCCGGCCGGTGGCGCTCCATTCGGTCTCCCCGTGCCGGATGAGGGTGATCTCGGGAAACGCGCTGCTCATCGGAGTGTCTCTCGCTGGTGGCGTGGCATGCCCCGAGAACACCGCGCCCGGCCGCAGAACGCAACGCCAAGCCGCAGGGTGGGGGTGGGGAAGGGCTGCCAGCACATTGCGCAACCTCTCCCGCCTGCCCCCGGGTCGAGCCCGAGGGGGAGAGGCCGGTCTCGCGCAGCGAGATCGCGTAAGGGCGGGCACCGGCCTCGACAAACACCCTCACCCGGAGTCGCTGCGCGTGATCCGGTGGATGAGGCACGGGGAGCATGGCCGGCCCGGCTCAGCCGGACTCCCGGCGCCGGGCCCACCGGGCCCAGCCGGCGGGCCGGTCCTCGGCCTCCGGCACCGCCGGCCCGTAGGCCCTGTCAGGGGGGCCGCCCGTCTCGGGGGCCGCCGCATCGAACTCCGGCACGAATGGCGGCGGAGCCTCCTGCGACCCCACGCCGGGGAAGTCGTCTGCCGTGCCGGGCGCGGCGCCGGCCTCCCGCTCGGCCTGGGCCGCCCGGGCGG
>NZ_JBYRFX010000816.1:0-5015 GCF_057815775.1 Inquilinus sp. | reverse complement strand
AAATTGCCGGTCGGCACGGCGAAGGCCACCGGCCGGTCCGGCGCGCCCAGCGCCAGCGCCGCGGCGACGTAATAGACGGTCTGGGCCATGATCCGGGCCCAGTTGATCGAATTGACCGCCGAGAGATGGACCTCGTCGCGGAACGCCGCGTCGGCGAACATCGCCTTCACCAAGTCTTGGCAGTCGTCGAAGCTGCCCTTGACCGCGACGTTGCTGACATTGGCCGACAGCACCGTGGTCATCTGCCGGCGCTGCACCTCCGAGGTGCGGCCTTCCGGGTGCAGGATGACGATGTCGATGGCGGCGCGGTCGCGGCAGGCCTCGATCGCGGCGGAGCCGGTGTCGCCCGAGGTGGCGCCGACGATCGTCACCCGCTCGCCACGCTTGGTCAGCACATGGTCGAACAGGCGGCCCAGCAGCTGCAGGGCATAGTCCTTGAAGGCGATGGTCGGGCCGTGGAACAGCTCCATCAGCCACAGATCGTGGTCGAGCTGGACCAAGGGCGCCACCGCGGGATGGCCGAAGCCGGCATAGGTCTCGCGGGCCAGGGCCGCCAGCTCCTCACGGGTCAGCGACCCCTCGACGAAGGGCAGCATCACCTCGGTCGCCAGCTCGGCATAGGGCAGGCCGCGCAGCCGCCGCCACTCCTCCACCGACCGGGTCGGCCAGGTCTCGGGCAGGTAAAGGCCGCCGTCGCGGGCGAGCCCGGCCAGCAGCACGTCGTCGAAAGCAAGCGCGGGGGCGTGACCCCGGGTGCTGATATAGCGCACCGAAGCATTCTCCAGGACAGAAGCGGCGTACCCTAGGGCCAAGCCGGAAGCCGTGCAACTGGCCGGCTGCCGTGTCCGGAGCGATTCTGCCTATGGCTGGAGTTTCCTGCCGGCCGGGTGGCATGGCGGTTGCTTGGTCTGCCCCATCGAAGGGGATGAGGACTGAAATCCGATGCAGCCCGCCACCGCGGTCGTCGATGATCGATGCAACTGCCCAGGAAACGGGCGGCGGTCCTACCGCGCCGCAGCATCGCATCGGTGCTCGACCCGGAGCGAAACTCGGGGCAATCATTGAATCGGGGAGGCAATCAAACAGCGCCGTCAGATGAGGATGCGGCGCGCTTCAGACCGTGGCCGTGACCGGCCGCGCCTTCGAACCCCATGGACTCGGCCGGGCCGGCTTCGGTCGCCCGGCTGCCTGCAACCAAGATCCAGACGAGGACGCGATGGCGGATATGAGACAGCGAGGCATGCAGCGAGCCAGGGCCCTGGCCACGCCAGGCCCGCTCCGATGGGCCGCGACCGGCCTGCTGGTGGCGGCCGCCCTGATGGCGGCGTCGGTGACGGCGCGGGCGGAGACGGTGTTCAAATTCGCCTTCCAGGGCAATTTGAACACGCTCGATTCGTACCAGTACAACGAGACCTTCACGACGGCGACGATGAGCAACGTCTACGAGGGGCTGGTCACGCGCGACCGCGACCTCAAGATCGTGCCGGCGCTGGCCACCAGCTGGGAGGTCACGGATGACGGGCTGAAATGGCGCTTCCACCTGCGCCAGGGCGTGAAGTTCGCGAATGGCGACCCGTTCACCGCCGACGACGTGGTGTATTCGCTCGATCGCCTGCGGGCGCCGGGGTCGGACATCAAGAGCCGCGCACCGTCCGACATGAAGGCGGTCAAGATCGACGACTACACCGTCGACTTCACCGTGGGCCAGCCGAACCCGATCCTGATCGCGACCTGGGACCAGTGGCCGATCTTCGACAAGAAGTGGTCGGAGGCGAACAACGCCCTGATGCCGTCCTCCACCTCGGACAAGAATCCCGGCTATGCCGTGCTGCATTCCAACGGCACCGGCCCGTTCATGGTCGAAAGCCATGAGATCGGGGTGAAGACGGTGTTCGTGCGCAACCCGAACTGGTGGGGCAAGCCCGAGGGCAATGTCGACCGGGTCGAGTTCACGCCGATCGTTTCCCCCGCCACCCGCGTCGCCGCCCTGCTGTCGGGCCAGGTCGACTTCATCGACCCGGTGTCGGTGCAGGACCAGGACCGGGTTGCCAACAACCCCGGCACCACGATGATGACCGCGCCGGAGCTGCGGACCATCTTCCTCGGCATGGACCAGAGCCGGGACGAGCTGCTGTATTCCAGCGTCAAGGGCAAGAATCCGTTCAAGGACATCCGGGTGCGCCAGGCCTTCTTCCAGGCGATCAACGAGGACGCGATCGTCCAGCGCATCATGCGCGGCCAGGCCACGGCCTCGGCGCTGATGATCTCGCCCAAGCTGTTCGACCGCGCCGGCGAGTTCAAGCGCCTGCCCTACGACCCGGACGCGGCGAAGAAGCTGCTGGCCGACGCCGGCTACCCCGACGGGTTCGAGATCACGCTGGACTGCCCGAACGACCGCTACGTCAATGACGAGCCGATCTGCCAGGCGGTCGGGTCGATGCTGGCCCGGATCGGCGTGAAGGTGACGCTGAACGCCCAGCCGCGCGCCAAGCACTTCGCCAAGATCGGCAGCGGCGGCGGCTACGACACCAGCTTCTACATGCTGGGCTGGACCCCGGCCGGCAACGATGCGCTCAGCGTGTTCAACGACCTGGTCCGCTGCCGCAACGGCGCGGCCTATGGCCAGCAGAACGATGGCGGCTACTGCAACGCCAAGGTCGACCAGCTGACCGACCAGTTCGCGGTCGAAGGCGACAAGACCAAGCGCGACGATCTGATCGCCCAGGCCACCAAGATTCTGATCGACGATGTCGGCTACCTGCCCCTGCACCAGCAGGCGCTGTCCTGGGGCGTGTCGAAGAATTTCACCGTGTTCCAGCGGCCGGACGACTGGCTGATCTTCGACTGGATCAAGAAGAACTAGGGTCTGTGGCCCGACCGGCGGCGCCAGGGCGCCGCCGCCTTTCCTTCAGCCATGACGGGGTGCGATGCTGGCCTTCATCCTGACGCGTCTGGCCCAGGCGATTCTGGTCATGGCGGTGGTGGCGCTGCTGGCCTTCACCATGTTCCGCTTCGTCGGCGACCCGATCAACCAGATGGTCGGGCAGGACACCGGCGATGCCGAGCGCGAGGCGCTGCGCGAGAGTCTGGGCCTGAACGACCCGGTGGTGGTCCAGTTCGCGCGCTATGCCGTCCATGCCGCGACCTTCGATTTCGGCAATTCCTACCAGTTCAAGCAGCCGGTCTCCGGGTTGATCGGCGAGCGTGCGCCGGCGACGCTGGAGCTGTCGATCACCTCGGCCGTGCTCGCTTTGCTGATCGGCGTGCCGATGGGCGTGTTCACCGGCCTCTACCCCCAGCGCTGGATCTCGCGCCTGTTCCTCGGCGCCTCGCTGATCGGGGTGTCGCTGCCGACCTTCCTGATCGGCATCCTGCTGATCTTCGTCTTCGCGGTCGAACTCGGCTGGCTGCCGTCCTTCGGCCGCGGCGACGTGGTGCATCTCGGCTGGTGGAGCACCGGGTTCCTGACGATGTCCGGGCTGCGCTCGCTGGTGCTGCCGGCGATCACGCTCGGCCTGTTCCAGATGACGCTCATCATGCGGCTGGTGCGCGGCGAGATGCTGGAGGTGATGCGCACCGAATACATCCGCTTTGCCCGGGCCCGCGGCCTGCCCGACCGGGTGATCCATTTCGGCCATGCGCTGAAGAACACGCTGATCCCGGTCATCACCATCACCGGGCTGCAGCTCGGCTCGATCATCGCCTTCGCCATCATCACCGAACAGGTGTTCCAGTGGCCGGGCATGGGCCTGCTGTTCATCCAGGCGGTGTCGAATGTCGACATCCCGATCATGTCGGCCTACCTGCTGCTCAGCGCCTTCATCTTCGTCGTCATCAACCTGGTGGTCGACGTGCTCTATGCCTTCGTGGATCCGCGGATCCGCGTCGGGGCGGGGGGGTGACCGCGATGCGCCGACTGCTCGACAGCGACCTGTTCTGGCGCTTCCGCCGCTCGCCGCTCGCCATCGCCGCCCTGCTGGTCACGCTGGTGATGATGGCCGGCGCCGTGCTGGCGCCGCTGATCGCGCCGCAGGACCCGTTCGACCCGGCCAAGCTCGACATCATGAACTCGCTGATCCCGCCGGCCTTCGAGCCGCAGGGCGATCCGCAGTTCCCGCTCGGCACCGACGACCAGGGCCGCGACCTGTTCTCGGCCATCCTGTACGGCACCCGGATCTCGCTGCTGGTCGGCTTCGCCGGCGTGTCGCTGGCGATGGTGATCGGCGTCACCCTCGGCCTGGTCGCCGGCTATCGCGGCGGCTGGGTCGGCGCGATCATCATGCGCGTCGCCGATGTGCAGCTGACCTTTCCGGCCATCCTGATCGCGCTGCTGATCAACGGCGTCGCCGCCGCGCTGCTGGGCAAGGGCGGCGGCACCGACATCCAGATCGCGGTGATCATCATCGCCATCGGCCTGTCCTATTGGGTGCAGTATGCCCGGACGGTGCGCGGCTCGACCCTGGTCGAGGCCAACAAGGAGTATGTGTTGGCGGCGCGGCTGATCGGCCTGTCGGACTGGACCATCATGTTCCGCCACGTGCTGCCGAACGTGACCGGGCCGGTGCTGGTGATCGCCACCATCAACCTGGCGCTGGCGATCATCACCGAGGCGACCTTGTCCTTCCTCGGCGTCGGGGTGCCGCCGACCTCGCCCTCGCTCGGCACGCTGATCAACATCGGCAATCGCTTCCTGTTCTCCGGCGAGTGGTGGATCACGATCTTCCCGGGCGTGGCCCTGGCGATCCTGGCCCTGGCGGTCAACCTGCTGGGCGACTGGCTGCGCGACGCCCTCAATCCGAAGCTGCGGTGAGGGGGCCTGGCATGACCGA
Organism: Inquilinus sp.; assembly: GCF_057815775.1. Classification (NCBI taxonomy): domain Bacteria; kingdom Pseudomonadati; phylum Pseudomonadota; class Alphaproteobacteria; order Rhodospirillales; family Rhodospirillaceae; genus Inquilinus; species Inquilinus sp. The sequence goes on along the minus strand of NZ_JBYRFX010000816.1, from coordinate 186 downwards.
ACCCACCCTCAGCGTCCGCGACCTCAAGGTCCAGTTCCGCAGCCGCCGCGGCCTGCTGACCGCGATCGACGGCGTGTCCTTCGACATCGCGCCGGGCGAGGTGCTGGGCGTGGTCGGCGAATCCGGCGCCGGCAAGTCGATCACCGGCACCGCCGTGATCGGGCTGATCGACCCGCCCGGCCGCAT
>NZ_JBYRFX010000815.1:0-5109 GCF_057815775.1 Inquilinus sp. | reverse complement strand
CGACTATCTCGGCCGGACTGTCCCGTGGTGACCCGGCGGGACGGTCAGCGCGTCAGCACCCGCGCCAGGATCTCGGCCAGCTGCCAATCCATGAACGGCTTCTTCAGCACCGGCCGGTCCCGGTAGCCCTCCCTCATGCTGTGGCTGCTGTAGCCTGTCGAGAACAGGAACGGCACGCCGCGCGTCGCGAGCGCGTCCGCCACGGCATAGGTCTTGTTGCCGTTCAGGTTCATGTCCAGCATGGCGATGTCGAAGGCCTGCGCCTCGATCAGGGTGAGGGCCTGGGCCACCGTGGCGGCGGCCGTCACGGACGCGCAGCCGAGGTCGGCCAGCATGTCCTCGATCATGATGAGGACCAGCATTTCATCCTCGATCACGAGGATGCGCCGGCCGGCCAGGGGCTTATCCATCCCGGGCACCGTTCGGTGCGGGAAAGTCGACCGTGCAGATCACGCCGTCGGCAGGGTAGTCGAGGGCGACCGTGCCTTCCAGCTCGTGGGCCAGGCCGCGCTCGATGACCCGCGACCCGAACCCCTTGCGGGACGGGGGTAGCACAGGTGGCCCACCCGTCTCCTGCCAGCGCAGGACCAGGCGGTGCCCCTCCGGCGACGGCTTGACCGACCATGAAATCAGGACGGATCCGGTCTTGTTGGAAAACGCGCCGTACTTGACCGCATTGGTCGCGAGTTCGTGGAAGGCGATGCCAAGGGCGAGGGCGGCTTTCGGCGAGACGCGGATGTTTCCGCCAGTGATGGAAAAATGTTCCGACCGCCCATTGGCCACCCCAAAGGGCTCCAGGGCGGTCTTGACCAGGTCGAGCAGCCCCGCACCTTCCCAGTTCTCGTGGGTCAGCAGGTCGTGCGACCGGGACAGGGCGAACAGCCGCGACTCGATGGAGTCCCGCAGCACCTGGGGGTCGGACGTGTTCCGCAGGGCCTGCCAGACGATCGACTGCACCGTCGCGAGGGTGTTCTTCACGCGATGGTTCAGTTCGTCGATTAGCATCTTGGACTGGGCCTGCTCCTGCTTGTGGTCGGTCAGGTCCACGAAGGAGGCAAAATGCTGGACCACATTGCCGGCATCATCCCGCACCGGGCTGATCAGGATCGCGGACCAGAACAGGCTGCCATCCTTGCGCCGATAGCAGATTTCCGAACCGCCGGTGGTGCTCCCGGCAAACGCCGCTTCGATGCGCGCCAGGGAATCGGGGTCGGTGCCCCGCGCCATCAGGAAGTTGAAGCTTTGGCCCAGCACCTCTTCACGCGCGTATCCGGTCAGTTCGAGAAAGGCGTTGTTGGCAAAAATGATCGGATTGCCCGCCGCTTTCGGGTCAGTAAACAGCATCGCCATGCGCGTCGTCTCGGCGGCGACGACGAAAGGTCCAAGATCCTTTCGAAAGTCTTCAACTCCCGCCTCGGCGGCTTTTTGCGAGGCAGATTTGGCAATTATCTCAGGCATGATTTGGCTTCGTCCCGTCGTGCGGCGGCCCCAGCCACGTCAATTGCGCAAGACTGAACAATGGTTATCTTTTGTTAAAGTACAAGCTCGACGCCCGCCCATGAGGGCGTCCCGGCAAGCGGCCATGGGCCGGCGTGCCATCCAAAAGGCGGCTGATGCGGAGGGCACTCGGGGCCCGGCAAGGCCAGGACGCAGATGGGCGCCCCGGCCGTCGCTGTCAGAGGATAAAATCGCTCGCCGTCAGGGCGTGGTCGGAGATCACGTTGATGATCGCGTCCGGGGTCTTGTCGCCGTTGACGTCGAGATAGATGCCCTGGAGGCCGTTGTGGAAGTCGACGATCCGGATCTCGCCGGCATGGCCGGTCAAGCCGCCGGTGCCGAAGCTGAAGGCGGTGTCGCCGTTGGCGGCATTGCCGTCGGCATCGATGGCGCTGAGGTCGATCTTGTCGCCGGTGGTGAAGTCGGTGATCACGTCCTTGCCGGCCGGCGCCACCGTGCTGTCGGCGATGCTGGTGTAGACGAAGATGTCGTTGCCCGTGCCGCCCTTCAGCACATCCGCCCCGACTCCGCCGGTGAGGATATCGTTCCCGGCCCCGCCCGACAGGGTGTTGGCCCCGGCGTCGCCGGTCAGCACGTCATTGTGGTCGGAGCCGTAGACGTTTTCGAGTCCGGTCAGCGTGTCGCCCTGGGCGTCGCCGCCGGTGCCGAGGCCGGTCGCCAGGCTGACCGTCACCCCGGCCGTCGAGCCGGCATAAACCACCGTGTCGTTGCTGGCGCCGCCATCAAGGGCATCGGCCCCGGCCGCGCCATTAAGGACATCGTTACCGTCGCCGCCGCTCAACTGGTCCGCGCCGGTGCCGCCGAAGATATTGTCGTCCCCGGCCTCGCCGAAGACGATGTCGTTGCCGGTGCCGGCATCGATCATGTCATTGCCGATGCCGCCATGGAGGGTGTCGATCCCGTCGCCGCCGACAAGACGGTCGTTGCCGTCGCCGCCATCCAGCGCGTCGGCCCCGGCGGCGCCATACAGCACGTCGTCGCTGGCCCCGCCCAGCAGCGCATTGGCGCCGGCATCGCCGGTGAGATGGTCGGCGAAGGCCGAGCCGGTGACGTTCTCGATCGTCGCCAGCGTGTCGCCCTCGGCGTCGCCGCCATGGCCGGTGCCGAGCCCCAGATCGACCGTCACCGCCGCCGAGGATCCGGAATAGTCCGCTGTGTCCGTGCCGGCATCGCCGACCAGGATGTCGGCCCCGGCACCGCCGATGAGGACGTTGTTGCCGGCATCGCCGTGCAGGGAATCGGCCAAGGCCGATCCGGCCAGGTTCTCGATGCCGGTCAGGATGTCGCCGCTGGCCGCGCCGCCTGACACCTGGGCACCGGCCAGCCGCAGGTCGACCGTGACCCCGACCGTGGAGTTGCCATAGCTGGCCGTGTCGGTGCCGGCGCCGCCATCCAGCGTCTCGGCATTGGTGTTGGCGACCAGCGTGTCGTCGCCGCCCTCGCCACGCAGGACCACGGCGCTGCCGCCGGCGGCCGTGACCAGCACGTCGTTGAACGCCGATCCCCGCAGCTCCTCGATCCCGCCGGCGGCGGAGATGTGGCCGATCAGGGTGCCGTCGAGACCGCGGATGCTGCCGTCGAGTTCGGATATGACAACGCCCTGGCCGAAGGTGGAGTAGTCCAGGAGATCGTAGCCGTCATACCCGATGTATTGGGTGTTGCCGCCGGTGCCGATCATGATGTCGTCGCCGTCGAACCCGCCCAGGACGTCGCCCGGGGTGTAGATGATCCCAGTGTATCCCGGTGGGACGGTGAGCCCGTCGCCGGCGAGATGGAAAAAGTCGTTGCCGCCGGTACCGGAGATAAACGCCATGATCGATCTCAATCGGTTGTGGGCTGAAATCTGTCGGACGGATTTATCGAAATATTGCACTGTATCGATAGCGGATTGTGTCTTGGCCGCATAGGACAAGAGTCGCGGAATTTGCGGGAATCAGCGCCGGCCTGGTGCCGGCGGTCTGGAGCGTCAGGACAGCTTGAATGTCCCCACGATGGGCTCGCGATGCTCGCGGCCCGGGCTGCCGGAGACGTCGAGCAGGAACTGGCCGAGCAGGGGATCGAACGCCTCGGGCGCTTCCCAGAACGGCGCGTGTTTCAACCCGGGCAGGCGGTGGCACTCGCCCTCCCACAGATGGGCGTAGCGCAGGCTGTCGAGGTAATCGAGCCGGACGAACGGGTCGTCGGCACCGTTGACCACGGCCAGCGGCACGGGGGCGGTTTCCACCACCTGGCGCTGGTCGACACCGATTCCGGCCCGCGCCGCCTCGAACAGGATCTTGCGGGCCAGCCCGTGCGTGCGTTCCATCGCCTCGCGCAGGAACGGCGCGAAGCCCTCGCCGAAGATGGCGTGGCCGAAGGCGTCGATCTCCTCGGGCGACAGATGCTCCTGGCCCGCCAACTTCATGTGCGGGGCCGGGATGAACCCGTCGGCCATGCGGCCGCGCCCGACCGGCGGCGTGCCGCTGATCATCACACCCCGGATCCGGGGCAGCCGCGGCACCATCTCCAGGGCGATGTGGCCGCCCAGCGACCAGCCGAACAGCACGACATCGCCGACGCCGAGCTTGGCCAGGACCTCGATGGCGGCATCGGCCAGGCCGGGCCGGGTGTAGCTGCGGACCGGGTCCGGCGCGTCGGCGGACTCACCATGCCCCGGCAGGTCGAAGGTGATCAGGCGATGGTCCTGCGCCAGCTTCCCCGCCAACTGTTGGCGGAAGACGCCGCGGCAGGAGGAGTTGCCGTGGATCAGCAGGACCGGAACGTCGCCTTGGCCGGCCTCTTCGACCGCGATCGCGCCATGCGACGTCGCCAGCGTGTACTGCTTCGATGCTCCGGTCATCGGCATCCTCCTGCGGTCCTGGCGGCGGCCGGGTGTCCGGCTGCCGCCGAGCGTTCCATGACGGTAGGGGGCCCGTGTTTCGCCGGTGTGTCGCCACGGGTGGAAGGCGTTACCGCTGTAGCCGGTGGATAATACTGGCCGGACTCTGGACGGCCGGGTCCGATTCATGTTCTTCTTTTGTTCATGACAACGCCAGATCCAGCCCCGAAACCGCAAGCCGATCCCGACCAGGATCGGGCGACGCGGCGCGACCGGGTGCTGGCGCGGCTGGTCGAGATCCAGATGGAGGTCGCGGAGGCAATCCGGATCGAGGCGCTGGAGGACCCGGTCGAGGGCGTCGATTATTGCGGCCGGCTGGCCGTGATCGCCAAATCGGTGCGCCTGACCCTGCTGATGGAGGAGAAGGCCGGCCGGGAGCGCGAGGACCAGGAGGAGCAGGAGCTGGCCGTGGCGCATCCGCCGCCGGCCGGGCTGCATCCGTCCTGGCATGGTGCGCGGGTGAAGCTGGCCATGGCCGCGGCGATCCACAATGACTCCGCGTCCGACGAAGAGGTGATCCGCCGCTGCCGGGAGGCGGCCGAGCGGATGGAGCGGCCGGAGCAGGTAGAGACGATCGAGCGCTGCCCGGCGCCGGTGGCCGTCATCCGGCTGTGCCGCCGGTTCGGCCTGCCGGTGAATGTCCGGCGCTGCCTGATGGCGGCGGATCTCATCCTGAAGCGGATGGGCGCCTTCCCCGGCCCGGACGGCCCGCC
>NZ_JBYRFX010000814.1:0-20373 GCF_057815775.1 Inquilinus sp. | reverse complement strand
CCCAACCCCCAGCGTCGCTGCCGCGGTCGATCCGCTGCTGCTGGAGATGCTGGTCTGCCCGCTGACCAAGTCGCCGCTGCGCTATGACGCCAAGGCGCAGGAGCTGATTTCGGACCAGGCACGGCTGGCCTATCCGATCCGCGACGGCATCCCGATCATGCTGATCGACGAGGCGCGGCCCCTCGACGCCGACGCAAGGCGCTGACGCCATGGCCGGCTCCCTCGGCAGCCCGCCGCTGACCGGCAGCGCGTCCCGGCCGGTCGATATCCGGCTGAAGCGGGCCGAGCGCGTGCTGGAGATCCGCTTCGACGACGGGCTGCACGTCACCCTGTCGGCCGAGCTGCTGCGGGTCGAGAGCCCGTCGGCCGAGGTGCAGGGCCACGGCCCGTCGCAGAAGACCATCGTCGGCGGCAAGCGCACCGTCGCCATCACAGGGGTCGAACCGGTCGGCCACTACGCGGTGCGGCTGGTGTTCGATGACGGCCACGACACCGGCCTGTATTCCTGGACCTACCTGCACGACGTCGCGACCCGGCAGGACGATCTGTGGCGTGCCTATCTCGCCGCGCTGGAGGCGCGAGGGCTGTCGCGTGACCGCTGACACCCTGTCGCCCGAGATGGCCGCCGCCTTCAGCGCCCTGCGGCGCTGGCTGGGCGACCAGGCGCTGCTGGCCGGGGTAGTGCAGGATGTCGCCGCCGGCTTTGCCGACCGGGTGTTGGCAGCCGGCATCCCGCTGTCGCGGGCCTTTCTCTCAGCCACCACGCTGCATCCGGAGATGGAGGCCTTCGGCCTGACCTGGACCCGCGACGGCGGCCGGCAGAGCGAGACGTACGGCCACGGCTCCTGGGGCAGGATCTCGAGCCGCAGCCCGATCTACGAGGCGGTCCTGGCCGCCCAGGACGCCGCCCACGATTCCGCCACCCAGGCTGAGAACTTGGTGCGGCTGACCCGCTACAGGCTGGAGCATGGCGAGGGCACGGACCGTTTCCCGATCCTGGCCGAGCTCCGCGACGCCGGCGCCACCGACTATCTCTGCTTCGTCATCCCATTCGCCTTCGACGGCGCGCTGCACCCGGTGCGCACCGGCGCCACGGTCACGCTGGCGACCGATCGGGCCGGCGGCTTCACCGCAGCGGAGGTGCACGCGCTGGACGACCTGATGCCGGTGTTCGGCGCCGCCCTGCGCATCGGCATCGACCTGGCGGCCTTCCGCACCGTGCTGGGCACCTATCTCGGCCGGGACGTCGGCCAGCGCGTGCTGCGCGGCGAAATCCGACGCGGCACGGTCGAGACCATTTCGGCCGCGATCCTGGTCGGCGACCTGCGCGGCTTCACCGCCCTGGCCGACGCCCTGCCGCGCGACCAGCTGATCGCCATGCTGGACGACTATCTCGACGCGCTGGCGACGCCGATCGAGACCCGGGGCGGCCAGGTGCTGAAGTTCATGGGCGACGGCCTCTTGGCCACCTTCGCCTTTGCCGAGACCGACCCGGCCGAAACCTGCGGCCGGGCCCTGCTGGCCGCGACCGAGGCGCTGGAGCGGATCGCCGCGATCAACACCCGCCGCAGCGCCGAGGGCGCGCCGGTGATGACACTGGACGTGGCGCTGCATGCCGGTGACGTGCTGTACGGCAATGTCGGGTCGGGCCAGCGGCTGGACTTCACCATCATCGGCCCGGCGGTGAACGAGGCGGCACGGCTGGAGCATCTGTGCGGCGTGCTTGACGTTCCGATGGTTGTCAGCCGCCGCTTCGTCGACGCGCTGGCCGCCCCGGACCGCTTCCGCTGCCTTGGCCCCCAGACCCTGCGCGGCGTGCGCGCGCCGGTCGAGGTGTTCACCCCCGCCTAAGCGTCAGGCGTCCACAACTGCGTCAGGTCGAAGCCGTGCACGTCGCGGCACAGGGCGACGAAGGCGGCGGCCTGGTGGTCGACGACCTGACGCCCCTTCTCCGCCGTCGCCCGGGCCGCGTTGCCGACGGCACCGCCGGGGTTCAAATCCTGCGCCATCCAGCCGAACTGCGAGATGCCGTGCGCCCTGAGATGCGCGAAGTCGCGGATGAACTCCAGCTGGGTCGAGCGGAAATCCTCGGCCAGGTCCAGCTTCACCAGGTCCGGCCGCAGATGCAGCATGACCGAGGTTTCCATGTCGCCGCCATGGATGCCGTAGGTCGCCTCCTCCGGCGCGAACAGCCCGTCCGGATTGCCGAACCGGGCCCAGGCGGCATGCACCGCCAGCATGCCGTGCCGGACCCGCAGCTCGCGCGCCACCACGTCGAGGATCGGCACGTTGCCGCCATGCGAGTTGATCAGGATCAGCTTGCGCAATCCGGCGCGGCGCACGCTCTCGCCGATCTCGATCAGGTATTGGGTCAGCGTCTCCCAAGACAGCGTCAGGGTGCCGGGCGAGGCGATGTGCTCGTTCGACTTGCCGACCGCCTGGGTCGGCAGGAAGGTCACCGGCAGGTCCTCCGGCAGCAGCTCCAGCGTCCGGCGCACCATGCCCTCGGCGATGCAGGTGTCGGTGTAGACGGGCAGATGCGGGCCGTGCTGTTCGATGGCGCAGACCGGCTGCACCGCGATCCAGCCCTCTGTCCCGCCGTCGCGGAAGTCGACCGTCGTCATCTCGTGCCAGTGGCGCTTCGGCAGCATGAGCGAGTCCTTTCAGGCGGCGGCGACGACTTCGATCTCGACCAGGAATTCCGGCCGGGCGAAGCCGGAGACGATCATCAGGGTCGAGGCCGGCGGCGGGTCGGCGACAAAGCGGTCGCGTGCCGCCATATAGCCCTTGAGATGCTCGCGCCCAGTGACGAAGGCGTTGATCCGGATGATGTGCGACAGGTCCATTCCGGCGTCCGCCAGGATCGCCCGGATGTTCTCGAAGCAGCGTTCGGTCTGGCCCTCGACCGTGCCGGGCACCGATTCGTCCGGCCCGATGCCGAGCTGGCCGGAACAGAACAGCAGGCGGTGGCCGCCCGGCACCTCGACGGCATGGCTGTAGCGGGCGAAGGGCGGCCGGATCCCGGCAGGGGTGATGGGGCGCGACAAGGTCTTCCGTCTCCCGCAAAAGCAACGGCACGGTAAGGCGGCGCCGGAGCCGTGACAAGGTTGCCGCGTGCCGGAAAATTCAGCTAGGCTGCCCCTTAAACAGGCAGTGAAGGACGGGCCGTTTCTCGCAGCAGCGAGACCGCCGCGAACATTCACGCAGACGATGACTTGCGACCCTGGTTCGACGGCCGGCGCCCGCAACGGCAAGGGCGGATGGCATGGCCGTTGCATCTTGTTCCTGATGGCGTTTCATCCACGACACAAGAACGGGATCGGCTTCATGCGGCTTCTCGGACGGGTCCTCGGCCTCGCCCTCGGCCTGACCGCCGGCTTGGCGGCCGGCTCGGCCCTCGCCCTCGACAAGGTCACCTTCGGCACCAACTGGCTGGCCCAGCCGGAACATGGCGGCTACTACCAGGCCATCGCGGATGGCACCTACGCCAAGTTCGGGCTGGACGTCACCATCGCCATGGGCGGGCCGCAGGCGGCCAACCGGGCGCGGCTGGTGGCCGGGCAGATCGACTTCTACATGGGCGGCACGCTGGACGCCTTCGACGCGGTCAAGGAAGGGGTGCCGACGGTCAACATCGCCGCCATCTTCCAGAAGGACCCGCAGGTGCTGCTGGCCCATCCGGATCAGGGCATCGAGACGCTGGCCGACCTGGCGAAGCTGAAGACCCTGTTCCTGTCCGGCGACGGCTATGACAGCTATTTCCGCTGGCTGAAATCGGCCTATCCCGGGCTCAGCGACGAACAGTACAAGCCCTACACCTTCAGCCCGGCGCCGTTCATCGCCGACCCGCAATCCGGGCAGCAGGGCTACCTGACCTCCGAACCGCTCGACATCGAGAAGCAGGCCGGCTGGAAGCCGAAGGTGTTCCTGCTGGCCGACAATGGCTGGGATTCCTATTCGACCACGATCGCGGTGCAGCAGTCGCTGGTCGACAGCAACCCGGACCTGGTCCAGCGCTTCGTCGATGCCTCGATCATCGGCTGGTACAACTACCTCTACGGCGACAACGCTGCGGCCAATGCGCTGATCAAAAAAGACAATCCGGAGATGACGGATGAGCAGATCGCCTATGGCATCGCCCAGCTGAAGGCCGACCACATCATCATTGCCGGCGAGGCCGAGACACAGGGCATCGGCTGCATGACCGCGGCGCGCTACCAGGGCTTCTATGACAAGCTGGTCAAGGCCGGCGTGCTGGAGCCGGGGCTGGATGTCGGCAAGGCCTTCACCACCCGCTTCGTCTGCAAGGGCGTCGGCCTGGACATCTACAAGAAACTGGCCGGCGGCTGAGGTGGATCTGGACATCGCCCCGGCCCCTGCCAGCCCGGTGACGGAGCCGCGAAGGACGCTGGTCTCGCTGAATAGCGTGTCGAAGCGCTTCGCCAGCGGCACGCTCGCCCTGTCCGCCATGACGCTGGATATCCGCGAGGGCGAATTCGTCAGCCTGCTGGGCCCGTCCGGCTGCGGCAAGTCGACGGCGCTGCGGCTGGTCGCCGGGCTGGGCGCCCCATCCGCCGGCACCATCGACTGGCCGCGCGCCGACCATGACGCCACCGGGGCGCCGGAGCGGGAGATCGGCTTCGTGTTCCAGGAGCCGACGCTGATGCCCTGGGCCACCGTGGCCAAGAATGTCTGGCTGCCGCTGCGGCTGAAGGGGCTGGGCCGGGCGGTGGCGCAGGACCGGGTGATGGAAGCACTGGCGATGGTCGGGCTGGACCGCTTCGCCGATGCCTATCCGCGCGAGCTGTCCGGCGGCATGAAGATGCGGGTGTCGATCGCCCGTGCCCTGGTCACCCGGCCGAAGCTGCTGCTGATGGACGAACCCTTCGCGGCGCTGGACGAGATCACCCGGATCAAGCTGAACGATGATCTGCTGCGGCTGTGGCAGGGCCAGAAATGGACCATCGTCTTCGTCACCCATTCGGTGTTCGAATCCGTCTATCTCTCCAGCCGGATCGTGGTGATGGCGGCGCGGCCGGGGCGGGTGATCGAGGAGGTGGCGGTCGATGCGCCCTATCCGCGCGACAATGATTATCGCCTGTCCGCCCCTTACAACGCCCATTGCCGCACCGTGTCCGACGCGCTGACGCGGGCCATCACCGGGGCGGCGAAGCAGCCATGACCGAGACCGCACTCCAGGCCGGCGACGCCGCCGAGGACGCCGCTGCCATCGCCGAGGCGCGCCGGGCCGAGCCCGGGCATTGGCGCAACCTGGCGGCGCGGATCGGCATTCCGGTGATCGCCTTCGCCGCCTTCATCGCGCTGTGGCAGTGGTATGTCGTGGCCTATCAGGTGCCGCACTACATCCTGCCGGCGCCGAGCCAGGTGGTGGCGACGCTGGTCTCCGACTGGCCGATCCTGTCCTCGGCGCTGGAGGTCACGCTCGGCATCACCTTCGCGGCGCTGGCCGCAGCGCTGGTCGGCGGGGTGCTGCTGGCCGTGCTGTTCATCCAGTCGCGCTGGCTGGAGCTGGCGCTGTACCCCTATGCCGTGGTGCTGCAGGTCACGCCGATCGTGGCCATCGCGCCGCTGATCATCATCTATGCGCCATCGACCGAATCGGTGCTGCTGATCTGCGCCTTCATCGTCGCCTTCTTCCCGATCCTGTCGAACATGACCCAGGGGCTGAAGAGTACCGACCACAACCTCTTGAACCTGTTCGAACTGTACGGCGCGTCCCGCTGGCAGACGCTGCTGCATCTGCGCCTGCCGGCCGCCCTGCCCTATTTCGCCACCGGCCTGCGCATCGGCGGCGGGCTGGCGCTGATCGGGTCGGTGGTGGCGGAATTCGCCGCCGGCTCGGCCGGCGCGCAATCCGGCCTGGCCTTCCGCATCCTGGAGGCCGGGCGGCGGCTGAACGTGCCGCGGCTGTTCGCGGCGCTGATCCTGATCACCCTGACCGGGCTGGCGATCTTCGCCCTGACCAGCCTGGTCTCGCACCTGCTGCTGCGGCGCTGGCACGAAAGCGCCATCCGGCGGGAGAATTGACGATGCCAGGTTTTGCGTCCCTGCCCGCCGCTCCCCGTTACCGGCTGACCAACGCCACGGTGCCGGCCTGCCTGGCCGAGGGCGTGGATCTGGCGCCGGATCGCGAGGGGCTGGCCCTGGCCGATCTGACGATCGACGGGGCGACTCTTGTCGCGATCCGGCCGGCCGGGGCACCGGATCCGGCGGGCGATACCCTGCCTGTGCTGGACCTCGACCGCGGCATGGCTTGGCCGGCCTTCGTCGAGGCGCACACCCATCTCGACAAGGGTCACATCTGGCCACGCGCGCCGAACCCGGACGGCAGCTTCGACGGGGCCCTCTCCACCGTGCGGGCGGACAAGGTGGCCAACTGGTCGGCGGCGGATGTGCGGGCGCGGATGGAGTTCAGCCTGCGCTGCGCCTTCGCCCATGGCACCCGGCTGATCCGCACCCATATCGACAGCGACCCGCAGCAATACCGCATCTCCTGGCCGGTCTTCGCCGAGCTGCGCGCGGAATGGGCCGGACGGATCGAGCTACAGGGCGCGGCCCTGGTCGCCATCGACTGGCTGCTGGACGATTCGAATTTCGCCGATCTCAGCCGCACGGTGCGCGCCCATGGCGGCATGCTGGGAGCCGTCACCTACCCGGTGGCGGGGCTGGAGGCCGGGATCGACCGTATGTTCGGCCACGCCGTCGAGCACGGCCTCGACCTCGACTTCCACGCCGACGAGACCGGCGACCCGGACGCCCGGTCGCTGGCCATGATCGCCGAGGCGGCGATCCGGCACCGCTTCGAAGGCCGGGTGCTGGTCGGCCACTGCTGTTCCCTGGCCCGGCAGCCGGACGAGGTCATCGACCGCACCCTGGACCGCGTCGCGCGGGCCGGGCTGGCCGTCGTGTCGCTGCCGATGTGCAACATGTACCTGCAGGGCCGCCACGCCGGGACGACCCCGCGCTGGCGCGGGGTGACGCTGCTGCACGAGATGAAGGCGCGCGGCATCCCGGTCATGGTGTCGTCCGACAACACCCGCGACCCGTTCTACGCCTATGGCGATCTCGACGCGCTGGAGGTCTACACCCAGGCGACGCGCATCCTGCATCTCGACCACCCGGTCGGCGACTGGCCGCGCGCGGTGACCGCGACGCCGGCCGAGGTGCTGGGCCGGCCGGAGTTCGGCCGCCTAGAAGCGGGCGGCGGCGCCGACCTTGTGCTGCTGCGCGCCCGGACCTGGACCGAGCTGCTGTCCCGCCCGCAATCCGACCGGATCGTGATCCGGGCCGGCCGCGCCATCGACACCACGCTGCCGGATTACCGCGAGCTCGACGCGCTGCTGGCGCCCGCCGAAGGAGAGGCCCGATGACCGATCTCGCCGCGTTGAAGCGCGACCTGGAGGGGCTGAGGGTTACCGACGATCCAGTCCTGGTGAAGCAGAAGAGCCAGGATTTCTTCTGGTACTCGCCGGTGCTGAAGCGGCAGCTGGAGCATGTCACCGGCGACATCGTGGTGTCGCCGACCTCGGAGGCCGAGGTGGTGCAGGCGCTGAAGGCGGCCCATGCCCATGGCGTGCCGGTGACGCCGCGCGGCGCCGGCACCGGCAATTACGGCCAGGCCATGCCGCTGTCCGGCGGCATGGTGCTGAACCTGGCCCGGATGAACGCGGTGACCGCGATCCGCCCCGGCGCGGTGACGGCCGAGGCCGGCGCCGTGCTGGCCCAGATGGACGCGCAGACCCGCGCCAAAGTCGGGCAGGAGATGCGGCTGTTCCCGTCGACCTACCGGATGGCGACGATCGGCGGCTTCCTGGCCGGCGGGTCCGGCGGCGTCGGCTCAATCCGCTGGGGCGGCCTGCGCAACCTGGGCAACGTCATGCGGCTGAAGCTGGTGACGATGGAGGCGGAGCCGCGCACTCTCGATCTGTCCGGCGAGGATCTGCTGAAGGCACTGCACGCCTATGGCACCAACGGCATCATCACCGAGGTCGAGATCCCGTTGACCGCGGCGCCGGACTGGGTCGACGTCGTGGTCGGCTTCGACGACTGGATGGACGCGGTGCGCTTCGGCGAGGAGATTGGCCGGGCCGACGGCCTGCTGGTCAAGGAGATCGCGCCGGTCGCCGCCCCACTGGCGCATGACTATTTCCTGAAGCACCGCCGCTTCATCCGCCGCGACCAGTCGGTGGTGCTGCTGATGGTGGCGGATGTCGCCATGGGCGGCTTCGAGGCCTTCATGAAGCGGTCGAAGGGCGAGGTGCTGTTCCGCGCCGACACGGCGACGGAGGAGACGAAGAAGGGCCTGCCGCCGCTGTATGAGCTGACCTGGAACCACACCACGCTGCGGGCGATCAAGATCGACCCGACCATCACCTATCTGCAGGTGCTGTACCCCTTCCCCGACCATTTGCGGCTGGTGGAGGAGATGACGAAGATCTTTGGCGACGAGGTGCCCGGGCATCTCGAGGTGATCCGCTTCGACGGCAACGTCACCTGTTCCGGCCTGCCGATCGTGCGCTTCACCAGCGAGGCGCGGCTGGACGAGATCATCCGCATCCATGAGGACCATGGCTGCCTGATCTTCAACCCGCACCGCTACACGCTGGAGGAGGGCGGCATGAAGCGCACCGACGCGGTGCAGCTGGCCTTCAAGCGCGAGACCGACCCACGGGGCCTGTTGAACCCCGGCAAGATGATCGGCTGGGACGACCCGGATTACGATCTGGAGTCGGGCCGGACCTACCTGTTCCCGGGACTGCAGGCCACGGGATAGGACCATGCGCGTCCTGGTGCTGTTCGCCCACCCGGTCGAGACCAGTTTTCACGCGGCGCTGCACCTGGCGACGGTCGGGGCGCTGCGCCGTGCCGGGCACGAGGTCGATGATTGCGACCTGTATGCCGAGGGCTTCGACCCGGTGCTGTCGCGGCAGGAGCGGCTGCAGTACCACGACCTCGCCATCAACCGCCGGCCGGTCGAGGCGTATGTGGAACGGCTGTTGCGGGCCGAGGCGCTGGTGGTCATGGCGCCGGTGTGGAATTACGGCTTCCCGGCGATCCTGAAGGGCTATTTCGACCGTGTGATGCTGCCGGGCGTGTCGTTCCAGATCGAGGGCGGCCAGGTGCGGCCGGCGCTGCAGAACATCCGGTCGCTGACCGCAATCGTGTCCTATGGCGGCTCACACTGGTCCAGCCTGCTGATGGGCGACCCGCCGCGGAAGCTGGTGCGGCGCTGGCTGCGCGGCCTGATCCGGCCCTGGGCCCCGGCGCGCTATCTCGCGCTATACGACATGAACCAGGCCACCGAGGCCCGGTGCGACGCCTTCCTGGCCAGGGTCGTCCGCACCGTGCCGCGGCTGTAGCGCAGGCCCGTCAGGCTGCCGCGGGCTGCGCCACGGTGACCATCCAGCCCACGCCGAAGCGGTCGGTGAGCATGCCGAAGCGCGAGCTGAAGAAGGTCTGGATCAGCGGCTGCTGCACCTGGCCGCCATCGCCGAGGGCGGCGAAGACCGTCTCGGCCGCAGCATCGGTCGCGGCGGTATAGGCCAGCGAGAAGCCCCGGAAGTCGGTGCTGCCCGAACACATGCCGTCGGACGCCAGCAGCGCCGCGTCGCCGACCCGGATGCAGGCATGCATCACCTTGTTCTCCGATCCGGGCGGCAGGGGCATCTGCGTCGGCTCGGGGTTGTCCTTGTACCGGAACAGCTGGATCACCTCGGCACCCAGGACGCGGCCGTAGAAGTCGATCGCCTCGTCGCAACGGCCGTTGAAGAACAGGTAGGGCTGGAGCTGGTGCTGCTGCATGGCTTTTTCTCCCGGGACATCGGTGTTGTCGTTCGGAACGCCATCCCATCGGGATGTCTGCCCCAAGGACGAACCGCGGGGCGGCGATCCGACAGCGTCACGATTCTTTTTTGTCCGGCCCCTCGGTTCCGCCGGTCTCGCCCGCCTGGATCTGCTTGAGATAGGCATCGAGCCGGTCGAGGCTCTCGTCCCAGAAACGCCGGTAGAAGTCGAGCCAGCCGGCCACCTCCCGCATCGGTGCAGCCTCGAGCCGGCAGGGGCGCCACTGCGCTTCCCGCCCGCGGGAGATCAGCCCGGCCTGTTCCAGCACCTTCAGGTGCTTCGACACCGCGGCCATGCTCATCGCATAGGGTTCGGCCAGCTCGGTGACGCTGGCCTCGCCCAGCGCCAGCCGGGCCAGGATGCCGCGCCGGGTGGGGTCGGCCAGGGCGGAGAGGGTGGTGCTGAGGGGATCGGACGCCACGGTGCCCAACTGAATTGTTCTTAACCAATCAGTTGAATAAACGCTCCCTCCGGCCCCCTGTCAAGGCACAGCACGGTCAGACCTCGACCTCGACCAGCGCCGACTCGGCCTCGGAGCAGCAGGCCAGGATCCAGCCATCGGCGATCTCGTCATCGGCGATGCCGCCATTGTGCTCCATCCGCACGGAACCGGAGAGCTTGCGCACTAGGCAGGTGCCGCACAGACCCTGGCGGCAGGCGGTGGGGATGCGCAGGCCGCAGCCTTCCGCCGCCTCCAGGATGGTCTGGCCGGGCAGCAGCGGCGCTTTGCGGCCGGAGCGGGTGAACACCACCTGCATGCCGGTGGCCGCCGCCGTCTCGGTCGCCGACGGCGCGATCGGGGAGATCACCGGCACCGGCGCCGGGGTCTCACCGAAGCTTTCCTCATGCCAGCGGGCCGCCGGGACGCCGAGGTCGCCGGCCAGCCGCCGGGCGGCTTCCATGAACCGGTCCGGGCCGCAGCAGAACACGGTGCGGTCGGCGATGTCGGGGCACAGCACCGACAGCAGCGCCGGGTCGAGCCGTCCGCTGCTCCAGCCCTCGCCCTTCGGCGCGCCGGTGACGGCGAAGCGCAGCCGCAGTCCGGCCGCAGCCTCGGCCATGTAGCCGAGCTCCGACCGGAACAGCAGGTCCTCCGGCTGGCGGGCGAAATGGACATAGGTGACGTCGGTCTGCGGCGCGGTGTCGAACAGCCAGCGGGCCATCGACATCATCGGCGTGGCGCCGCTGCCGGCCGATAGGAACAGGTAGCGGTCGCCCGGATGGTCGACCAGTGAGAAGCGTCCGGCCGGCCCATGCGCCGTCAGCCGGTCGCCGAGCTTGAGGTGATCGAACAGCCAGCGCGTGGCGACGCTGCCCGGCTGGACCTTGGTGGTGATCTTGGCGTGGTGCGGCCGCGACGGGGTCGAGGCCAGGGTGTAGGTGCGCAGCACCGGCTCGGGCCCGACCGGCAGTTCCAGCGTCACGAACTGGCCGGGGCGGTAGGCAAACCAGCTGCCATCCTCCGCCTCGAAGCGGAAGGTGCGGACGTCGGGCGCCTCCTCACGGATGCCGACGCAGCGCAGCCGCGCCGTCTTCGAATCCCACAGCTTCGGCACCGCCGTCACAGGTGCGGCCACGCCCCGTCCCTCAGGCCACGTCGCGGATCGGGGCGGCGGCGGTGCCACCGCCGAGCCGGCCGTACATGGCGTCGGCATACCAGTCGACGAACTGGATCACCGCGCCTTCATGCATCCGCGAATAGGGGCCGGGCCGATAGGCCGGGGACAGGATGCCGCGCTGGTTCTCCTCGACGATGCGGCGGTCCTCGTCATTGGTCGCCAGCCACACCTCGGTCAGGGTCTTGAGATCGTAGTCGACGCCCTCGACCGCATCCTTGTGCACCAGCCACTTGGTGGTGACCTCGGTCTCGGTCGGGCTGATCGGCAGAATGCGGAAGCTCAGGGCGTGGTCCGACAGCAGGTGGTTCCAGCTGTTCGGGTAGTGGTAGAGCAGCATCGAGCCGAGGCCGCCGGTCGGGAAATCCGCGAGCGGGCGGCGCACCGCCGCCTGCCCGTCCATGGTCATCGACTCGGCCTCGCGCAGGAACGGCAGGCGCATCACGCGGTACTGCGCATCCGGCGAGATCTGGTAGCGGCTGGGCAGCCCCGCCGCCTCGCACCGATCCCAATGGTCGAGGATGCGGGCATCCTCACCCGTCGCGTTCTCCTCCGTCCCGTTCAGGCTGGTGGCCAGGGTCGGCTGGTCGGAGAAGACGCGGCACAGCTCCGGATGGTTGCTGGAGCAGTGGTAGCATTCGCGGTTGTTCTCCATCACCAGCTTCCAGTTGCCCTTCTCGATGATGGTCGAGCTGTGGGCGACCTTGGCTTCCGTGAGCCGGTGCGGCGCCATATAGGGTTCGACCATGCGGCGGAACACCTCGAAGTCGCGCGGCTCATCCGCCAGCGAGATGAAGATCCAGCCGGCGACCTCGCCGCACGCGACAGGCATCAGCCCGAACTGCGTCAGGTCGATCTCGTTCATCATGTCGCGGGCGAAGATCAGCTTGCCGTCGAGGTCGTAGGTCCACTGGTGATAGGGGCAGACCAGCCGCGGGCGCGACCCGCGCTCATCGGTGCACAGGCGCGAGCCGCGGTGGCGGCAGACATTGTGGAAGGCGCGGATGGCGCCGTCGCGGCCGCGCACCAGGATGACGGGGTATTCGCCGACCTGCAGCGTGGTGAAGTCGCCCGGCCGCGGCATCTCGCAGGAATTGGCGGCGAACAGCCATTCCTTGTAGAATATGTGCTCCAGGTCCAGCGCGTGATAGGCGGGGCTGGTGTAGAAGTCCCGCTTCAGGCTGAAGCCCGGCGCGCGGGTCATCAGGTCCATCGACATGGCCGAACGCGATTCCATAATTTGGATCTCCCTGCGGGCGCGGCCGAAGCTGGCGTGGACTGGCACCTCTTGACCCGGATGATGGCGCGACTCGGCGGCGGCATCCCGCTCCACAGCCGACGCCCCATGCCACAACTGCGACACGCCCGTTGCCGCCGCCCGGCCTGAAACCGGCACAGCATTTTCTGCTGCGGCCCGACTGTCTTTCAGAGCGTCCTGCCGCCGCCGGACGCGATTGCGCAGCCACTGCCGCCGGGGTCGGGGATAATCGATGGATCGAGGCCCCCCATCGAAGCCCCCGACCGAGGACGACGCCATGAAGCTCACCGACTTCAAGATCCTGACCTTCGACTGCTACGGCACCCTGATCGATTGGGAGAGCGGCATGGTCAACGCGCTGGCGCCGCTGACCGCCCGCGCCGGCCGGCCGCTGACCCGCGACCAGATCCTGGAGGCGCATGCCCGCCACGAATCGGCGCAGCAGCGCTGGACCCCGGCGCGGCGCTACAGCGAGCTGCTGGCGATCGTCTACAAGCGCCTGGCCGAGGAATGGGGCGTGGCCGTGAGCTGGGAAGAGGCGCAGGCCTATGGCCGCTCGGTCAAGGGCTGGCCGGCCTTTGCCGACACCGCCGGCGCGCTGCAGTACCTGAAGAAGTACTACAAGCTCGCCATCCTCTCGAATGTCGACAATGCCAGCTTCGCCCTGAGCAATGTCCGGCTGCAGGTCGAGTTCGACGCGATCTACACAGCCGAGGATATCGGCAGCTACAAGCCGGCGCCGCGCAACTTCGACTACATGCTGGAGAAGCTGGGCGGCATGGGCATCGCCAAAGGCGAGATCCTGCACACGGCGGAGAGCCTGTTCCACGACCATGAGCCGGCGATCGCGGCCGGCCTGCCGACCTGCTGGATCCACCGCCGCCATGCCGAGGGCGGTTTCGGCGCCACGATGCGGCCGGCGAGCGAGCCGAAGGTCGATTTCCGCTTCACCAGCATGGCGGAACTGGCAAAAGCTCATCAGGAAGCGCTGCGCGGTTAAATCCCGCGGCCAATCGGACGAGGACAGGATGGCGCCGAAGCTGGACCGGATCGACATCGCCATCCTGGCCCGGCTGCAGGTCGACGGGCGGATGACGAACGCCGCCCTGGCCGATGCGGTCGGGCTGTCGCCCAGCCCCTGCCTGCAGCGGGTGCGGCGGCTGGAGGCCGGCGGCTACATCGCCGGCTACGGCGCACGCATCGCCCTGTCGAAGCTGACCGAGACCGTGACCGTCTTCACCGAGGTGACGCTGAGCGACCACCGGCGCGAGGATTTCATCCGCTTCGAGGCCGGGCTGGGCACGGTCGAGGAGCTGCTGGAATGCCACTTGGTCAGCGGCGGCTACGACTATCTGCTGCGCTTCCTGACCCGCAGCATCGCCCATTACCAGCAGGTGATGGAGGCGCTGCTGGACCGCCCGATCGGCATCGAGAAGTACTTCAGCTACATCGTGATCAAGTCACCGATCCTGCGCCACGCCGCCCCGCTGCAGAAGCTGCTGCGGGGGGAATAGGGACGGCAGGTCGAGCGTAGGCTGGGTTCGCGTTGGCGAACCCAGCCTACATCTGATCGTCCTTACCCCGTCGCCAGGCCGCGCAGGTTGCGGTTGGCGACGGCAAGCATCGACAGGTCGACCTGGTCCATCGCCTTCAGCTCCGACACCAGCTGGTCGACCCGTTCCACCGGTGCCCGGCGATGGTCGACCCAGGCCTCAACCGCCTCGGCCCCGGCCGCCCCTGAGGGCGCTGCCTGCATCGCCCGCACCGCCAGGTCGGCCTGCAGGGTGTAGAGGTCGTCGACGATCGCGCCCACCGCCTGCTTCTGCCAGTGGTTGGTCGCCGGCATCCGGCTGGCGCCATCGCGCAGCCAGGCGAGGCCGAGCCGGCGCCCGGTCTCGAAGTAGACCGAGGCGACCTCGGTCACACCGCGGCCGGTGTCGTCGGCGATGCGGATGACGTCGAGCCCCGCGGCCCACAGGTTCAGCCGGGCGACGCGGCGGGCCAGGTCTTCCGGCAGCCCGGCCTCGACGAAGGATTTGGCGCGGGCGTCGATCACGGCGCGGGCATCGTCGAAGATCGCGGCGTCCAGCTCGCGCTCCAGCTCGGCCAGACCGGGTTTGAGATGCGCGACATCCGCCCCGACATCGAGGCCGCGGCCCTGCTGGCGCAGGATCCAGGCCACGGTGCGTTCGATCAGCCGCCGGGTCGCCAGCATGGCGCGGATCTGGGCCTGGGCCTCGGCCTTGTTGTCGAGCGCCTCGACCGCCGACCAGATCTCGCGCAGGCCGAAGCTGTCGCGCACGATCAGATAGGCCCGCGCGATCTCGGCCACGCCCAGGCCGGTGCGGTCCGCCATCTCCGACACGAAGGTGGCGCCGACCCGGTTCACCATGCTGTTGGTGACATGGGTCGCCACGATCTCGCGCCGCAGCCGGTGGTGTTCGATCGAGTCCTTGAACCGCTCGCGCAGCGGCGTCGGGAAGTACAGGAACAGGTCGTCGACCAGGGCCGGATCGTCCGGCAGGTCGCTGGCCAGCAGCGCGTCGTAGATGGTGATCTTGGCATAGGCCAGCAGCACCGCCTGCTCCGGCCGGGTCAGGCCTTCACGGTTGGCGGAACGCTGGGTCAGCTCCTCATCGGTCGGCAGCATCTCGATCAGGCGGTCGAGCTTGCCGGCCTTTTCCAGGCCGCGCATGAAGCGGCCCTGCTGGTCCAGCACCTCGACCCCCTCGCCGACCGCGAGCGACAGCGCCTGGCTCTGCAGGTAGTTGTCGCGCAGCACCAGCAGGCCGACCTCCTCGGTCATGCTGCCCAGCAGCTGGTTGCGCTGCTTCAGGGTCAGGTCGCCGGCCTGGACCACGGCGCCCATCAGCACCTTGATGTTGACCTCATGGTCCGAGGTGTCGACGCCGGCCGAATTGTCGATGAAGTCGGTGTTCAGCTTGCCGCCGGCCCCGCCGGCGCCGGTCCGGGCATATTCGATGCGGCCGAACTGGGTGACGCCGAGATTGGCGCCTTCGCCGATCACCCGGGCGCGGACGTCGCGGCCGTTGATGCGCAGCGGGTCATTCGCCTTGTCGCCGGCATCGGCCTGGCTTTCGCGGCTGCCCTTCACATAGGTGCCGATGCCGCCGAACCACAGCAGGTCGACCTCGGCCCGCAGCATGGCCTGCATCAACTCGTTCGGCGTCACCGTCTCCCGCTCCAGCCCGAAGCGGGCGCGGATCTCCGGCGACAGCTTGAGCGACTTGGCCTTGCGGTCGAACACGGCGCCGCCGGGCGACAGCAGCGACGCGTCGTACTGGTCCCAGGAGCCACGGGCTAGGTCGTACAGCCGCTTGCGCTCGACGAAGCTGGTCGCCGCATCCGGATTCGGGTCGACGAAGATGTGCAGGTGGTTGAAAGCGCCGAACAGCCGGGTGTGTTCGGACAGGATCATGCCGTTGCCGAACACGTCGCCCGACATGTCGCCGACGCCGACGCAGGTGAAGTCCTGCGACTGGATGTCGGTGCCGAGTTCGCGGAAGTGGCGCTTGACCGATTCCCAGGCGCCACGGGCGGTGATGCCCATCTTCTTGTGGTCGTAGCCGGCCGAACCGCCGGAGGCGAAGGCATCGTCCAGCCAGAAGCCGTAATCCTGGCTGACGCCGTTGGCGATGTCGGAGAAGGTGGCCGTGCCCTTGTCGGCGGCGACGACGAGATAGGGGTCGTCCTCGTCATGCCGGACGACGCGGTCGGGATGCTCCGTCTCACCGCCGACGATGGTGTCGGTGATGTCGAGCAGGCCGCGCATCAGGATCTTGTAGCATTCGATGCCTTCGGCCTGGAACGCCTCGCGCCCGCCCTGGGTCGGCGGCCGCTTCAGCACGAAGCCGCCCTTCGAGCCGACCGGGACGATGACGGTGTTCTTCACCATCTGCGCCTTCATCAGCCCGAGGATCTCGGTGCGGAAATCCTCGCGCCGGTCGGACCAGCGGATGCCGCCGCGGGCGACCTTGCCGCCACGCAGATGCACGCCTTCCATCCGGGGGCTGTAGACGAAGATCTCGCGCCATGGCCGCGGCAGCGGCATCTCCTCGACCGACAGGCTGTCGAGCTTGAGCGACAGGTAGGATTTCGGCCGGCCCTGGTCGTCGGTCTGGAAGAAGTTGGTCCGCAGCGTCGACCGTACCAAGTTCAGGTAGCGGCGAAGGATGCGGTCCTCGTCCAGGTTGGTGACGGCATCGAGCGCATGGTCGATCTCGACCAGCATGCCGCGGATCGCCACCTCGCGGTCGCCGGTCAGGTCCGGGTCGAAGCGGGTCATGAACATGCGCACGATCGCCCGGGTGATCTCGGGATGCGCGACCAGCGTGTCCTCGATCGTCTCCTGGCTGAACGAGAATCGCGCCTGGCGCAGGAACTTTGCATAGGCGCGCAGCAGGGTGATCGACCGCCAGTCGAGCCCGGCGGCGAGCACCAGCCGGTTCAGCCGGTCATCCTCCATGTCGCCGCTCCAGATCCGCTCGAAGGCGGTCTGGAACACGGCCTTCAGCCGATTCAGCTCGATCGCGTCGCCGCTGCGGCTGCGCACTTCGAAATCGTGGATCCAGACCGGTGGTTGACCCTGAATCGCGACCTCGGTCGGGATCTCGGACACCACCTTGAAACCGATATGCTCCAGCATCGGCAGCACGTCGGACAGCGGCACCGGGGTGCTGCGATGGTACAGCTTGAACCGCAGCTCGTTCGCCGCAGCCTCGATCGGCCGGAACAGGTGCAGCCCGATCTCGCCAGCCTCGTCGATCTCCTCGATCCGCTCGATGTCGACGATCGCCGCCGCCGGCGACGTCTCCTCGCGGTAGCCGGCCGGGAAGGCCTCGGCATAGCGGCGCAGCAGGGTCAGCCCCTGCTCCTCGCCCTTCTTCTCGACCAGGGCCGATTGCAGCAGGTCGGACCAGCTGCGCCCGGCCTCGACCAGCCGCTCCTCGATCACATCGGTCGGTTCGTCCGTGCCGGCGCCGGGCTCGGACTTGATGGTGAAGTGGACGCGGGCATGCGCCCCTTCGGTCATCTGGGTGGTGAAGGCCGTGACCGTGCCGCCATAGGCCTTTTCCAGGATCTTCTGGATGCGGTGGCGCAGGTCGGTGTTGTAGCGGTCGCGCGGCACGTAGACGAGGCAGGAGACAAAGCGGCCGAACGGGTCGCGGCGCACGAACAGCGCGGTGCGCTGCCGTTCCTGCAGGTGCAGCACGCCCATGCCGATGTCGAGCAGCTGGTCGTCGGCGATCTGGAACAGCTCGTCGCGCGGATAGGTGTCGAAGATATGGCCCAGCGCCTTGCCGTCATGGCTGCGTGGGTCCAGCCCAGCGCGCGCCAGGGTGCGGCTGACCTTGGCCCGGAGATAGGGGATGTCGCGGGCGCTGCGGCTATAGGCGACCGAGGTGAACAGGCCGACGAACATGTGATCGCCCGCGACCTCGCCGGCTTCGTCGAAGATCTTGACGGTGAAGACGTCGAGATGCACCGGCCGGTGCACCGTCGCCTTCAGGCTGGCCTTGGTGACGGTCAGCGGCATCGTGCTGCGCAGCATGGCCTGCGCCTCTTCCGACATCTTGTCGTAGCGGCGCGCACCATCGAACACCGAGACATCGGATCCGCGCAGGACGCCCAGACCGCTGCCCGGCACGATCGCGATCTCGAGCCCGTCATCGGAGCGGGTGAAATCGTAGCGGCGATAGCCCAGGAAGGTGAAGTGGTCGTCCTCGAGCCACTCGAGGAAAGAGACGATCTCGCGCGTTTCGCCCGGGTCGACCGGCAGCGCCTTGTGGTCGAGCTCGTCCAGCACGGTGCGGATCTGCTGACGCATCGCCGACCAGTCCTCGACCGCGGCACGGACATCGGCCAGCGCGCCGCGCAGCGTCGCCGCGATCCGGTCGAGCGTCGCCTTGTCGGTGCGCTCGTCGACCTGCAGGTGCATGAAGCTTTCGGCCGGTGTCCCTTCGGGGGCCGCCGCGGGATCCTGGATGTCGGTCAGCCGGCCCTGGCCGTCGCGGGTGATGGCGACGACCGGGTGGGCGACCAGATGCACGGTCAGGCCGAGCTCGCCCATCGCCGCGGTCACCGAATCGACCAGGAATGGCATGTCGTCGTTGACGATCTCGACCACGGTGTGCGGGCTGCGCCAGCCATAATCGTCATAGACCGGGTTGAAGATCCGGATCTTGACCTCGCCCGGACGGCGTTCGCCGCCGAACTGGAGCAGGCCGAGGGCGACGCTGTAGAGGGTGTCCACGCCTTCGCGCAGCACGTCGTGCGGCGGCAGGTTGCGGAAATACAAGCGGATGAACCGCTCGGCCATTCCTCCCTTCGTCGGGTCGAGCCGCTGTTTGGCCAGGGCGACGACGCTATCGACGATTTCGGCCTTGTGCTGGTCGGCCTTTGACATCCTGCAGACTCCAAAGAGCGTGCGACCCACATGGTCGGGGCCGCATCAGGCCCCATGGGCATACAATCAACCTGTGTAAAAGAAAACTGCCGAACCGTGACGTTCTCGGGGCAGGCGCCCTGCCGGCTAGTGAATGATTCCGCAGTTCGCGACATCTCGGACCATAAATCGCCGCAATCCCGATCGAATGATCCAAACACCCGCCGCCGGGCCTTTGGTTTGATCGCCGGCTGGACGCCGGACCTGCTTCCCCTGTATTGGAGAAAAAAGATCCGGCCGCCCGAACGAGCCGGCTGCCTGAACGAGAAAGAGAGCGCGTGTTGCCGACCCATCATCGCCGCCCCTCACCGACTGTCTTCCTCGCGCTCGCCGCGGCAACCCTCCTGGCCGCCTGCCAGACGGCAGGACAGCAGGCAGCCCAAGTCCCGCCCTACGATTTCCCCACGGTGTCCACCGAGTGGCATGAGGACATCAACGTCACCTACACCGGGACGCTGCAGGTCGGCCGGCCATGCAGCGTGCTGCGCCGGGACGACGGCACCGAGGTGGCGATCCAGGGCAAGCCGTTCCCGGTCCGGATCGGCGACCGCATCACCATTTCCGGCACGACCGCGCGCTGGTCGCTGTGCCAGACGCTGGAGACGATCCGCGCCGACAAGGTCGACGTCACGCCCAGCGCCTACCGGTCGGCAGGCTCGGCCGTGACCGTCTACTGACCGCCCACCCGGTTCCGCTGCACTGCGAAATGCCGTAGCCGACGCCCCGGGTTTGGGGCAGGCTGCGGTGAATCGCGTTCGGACGCAACGACGTCCGGGCCAACGGAACAGGGAACAGCATCATGCGACTGGGCATCGCCGCCACCGTCTTCGCCTTGACCGCCGCCGCCATAACCACAACCGCCGCTGCCGCCGAACCGGTGAAGCTGCGCCTGGCCATGAGCGGCTGGACCGGCTTCGCGCCGATCACGCTGGCCAAGCAGCTGGGCTTCTTCGAGAAGCACGGTATCGACCTAGACATCGTCAAGATGCCGACCACGAACCGCCACCAGGCCATGGCCTCGGGCGATGTGCAGGTGATCACCACCACCGTCGACACCCACCTGCTCTACGCCAGCTCCGGCGTGCCGGTGGTGCAGGTGCTGGCCCTCGACACCTCCTCCGGCGGCGACGGCATCGCCACCCGCAAGGACGTCGCCAGCGTCGAGGCGC
>NZ_JBYRFX010000813.1:0-6125 GCF_057815775.1 Inquilinus sp. | reverse complement strand
TCCGCATGTAGCCCATGCCGGGCGCCCGCAGCTTGAGGATGGTCGTCGTCAGGTTGATGCCGCTGAGCAGTGTGCCGACGCCGGAGATCTGCAACGACCAGAGATAGTAGTCGACACCGACACCGGGCGAGTAGGCAACCTCGCTCAAGGGCGGGTAGGCCAGCCAGCCGGTGCGGGCGAATTCGCCGACGAACAGCGACAGGTTGACGAGCAGCACGCCCGATGCTGTGAGCCAGAAGCTCACATTGTTCAGAACCGGGAACGCGACGTCGCGAATACCGAGTTGCAGCGGCACGGCGAAGTTCATCAGCCCGATGACGAACGTCATCGCGACGAAGAAGATCATGATCGTGCCGTGGGCCGAGAAGATCTGGTCGTAATGCTCGGGCGGCAGAAAGCCCTGCGCGCCGCTGGCTGCGAGCGCTAGCTGCGTCCGCATCATGATGGCGTCGGCGAAGCCGCGGACCAGCATCACGAGGGCGAGTAGGACATACATGACGCCGATACGCTTGTGATCGACGCTGGTGATCCACTCCCGCCAGAGATAGGGCCACCAGCCCTTGACTGTGACGAGCCCGAGAATTGCCAGGAGCACGATCCCGACGCCGCCTGTGGCGATCATGACGATCGGCTGGTCGAACGGGATCGCCGCCCAGGTAAGCTTGCCCAGCATGTCAGTGCTCCTGATGCGACGGGTGATCGGCGCCCGACCGGCCGGCCGAGATGGTTTCGAAGAGGCCCTCGGCCACCGGGGCGTAGGTGACTGGCGTCACTGCCTTGCTTGGCTGCGCCAACGCCGCATAGGCCGCCGGGTCGAGAGCCCGGCCCTCGGCCTTGGCGGTCTCGATCCAAGCCATATACTGGTCCGCGGGAAGCGCGACCGCCTCGAAGCGCATGTCGGAGAAGCCGTCTCCGCTGAATTGCGCCGAAAGACCCCTGTACGTTCCTGCCTGGTCCGCCCTCAGGTTCACCTGGGTGGTCATTCCAGGCATCGTGTAGATCTGGCTGCCGAGTTCCGGCACGAAGAACGAGTTCATCACGGTGGCCGAGGTGAGACGAAAACGCACCGGCCGGCCCACCGGGACGACGAGCCAGTTGACGCTGGCGATCCCTTCGTCGGGGTAAATGAAGAGCCACTTCCAATCGAGCGAGACCACCTCGACATCGAGCGGGGCTTCCGCGGATTCGATCGCCCGCGGCGGGTCGAGCTCGTGCGAACCAATCCAGGCGATACCACCCAGGAAGACGATGACCAGCGTCGGGATCGCCCAGACGATCATCTCGATTCGGCCGGAATATTCCCAGGTCGGAAGATAACGCGCCCGGGTGTTGCCGGCCCGGAACCACCAGGCGAAGGCGATCGTCAGCAGGATCACTGGAATGACGACCGCGAGCATGATCGCCGTGGCATTGTAGAGGATGGTCAGTTCGGCACGGCCGATAGGCCCGCGGGGTGTCAGCACGCCGTCGCCGCACGAGGCGAGGGAAAGACCAATCGCGGTCAGGCCACCGCCTTGAAGGATGGTCCGGATTCTAGTGGCCTGCACTGGCTGCCCTCCGGCCTCGGATTGCGAATGAGCGGCGACCGGTCCCGATCTCCACCGACGCGCCAGCGGCCTGTCTGCCGCCGAGCGGACGCCCGGCGCGGTAGATGGACAGGTTCTTCCGTGCGTCGCTGGGTACGATCTTGGCCGAGGGGGCAGACCGTCCCTATCCCCCCGATGGGGGGCTGGAGCCAGCGAGTCGGGGGAGGCAGATCAGTTCCTCCAATGCGTGCAGCGCGACGGCCCGATCCGCCATCAATCTTTCCCAAGCCTCGCGGTCGGTGACCAATCCGGCCGACCAACGTGTCTTCATGTTCGATGCTCTGGTCCAGAGCCGGCGTGATCGCAGGGGCGCCAGTGCGTCATGCGGAAGCCGCTCGAGGCACGGGACCGGGCACCCCGGGTGCTGCTCACAGATGCCGCGGCCATTGAGTGGTGGAAGCGGCGTGCCCCAGCCCACTTTCGTCGCAGCGAGATTGAGCACAGCGAGAGAGCGCAGTTCCTTGCCCAAAGGCGCCTGCCGATAGGCGACAGGATCACGCCCGGCTTCATGAGCGAGTTCGTCCACGAAGCTTTGGACGACGAACGTGTTGTGGGTCGGGCGGATCATGGCGGACCCAGTCCACCCTGATGACCGGCATATCGGAGGGCGTGTCCCGAGCGCCATCGACCGTATCCTTGTCGAGTCTCCCCAGCGACCATCCGGCCTCGTCGAATATTGCTGGACCGTTCCGGATGTGACGCGATGGGCCCAGGCAACCGGCAAGCCGTCTGGGCCAAGCCCGCCGGCTATAGGTAGTAGTAGGACGGCCTGAAGTGGTCGTGCCGAATATCGTGCTCGCGCGCCCAGTTGAACTTGACGGGAAAATGAACAACCGAGCGGAGCTTGCAGCAGCCGACGCGACGACGAGAACGCATCCTGAAGCGATTGAGGTGGCCGCGGCAGGCCTAAGCGCTTCCTCTCCTTCCAGGACCCAACCGCCGACCTCTTTCCCCGACGCCCAGACCACCCCAACGCCGCTGACTAGTGCTCCGCCCAGCTGGAAGCCGTTGCAACTTTGGAATGAGTTCACAGGCCCTCCACCGCCACCTGAGACGAAACATAGTCGCGACGGAATCTGTCCAGATGCGCGGTCGGCCTGACAACTTAAGGGCGCCGCCGCAGCCGAGTCAGTCACTGCAACATCCCCTTGCGTGGATCGCCTATCCCCCATCCGGGGGATCGTCTAGGGAGCCACACAGGGTCATTCTGCTGCTGAGAACCTGACCGATCCCCGAAGCGAAAGAGCGGCAACATGGCAGCAGCAGCACCAGGGCCGGCAGAGGCCTTGGCGGCAGGACTGACACTCAAAGCACCGAAGGATCGTGCAGGCTGAAGCGCCCCCTGGTCGACGAAGGTGCATCGTAGTGTTGGCGAGGATTGGCTGGCGCCGCGGCACGCGCATCCAAAGCACCTAGTGTCTGGAAGTCGGGGCTGCAGAAAGTGTAACAGGTGTCTTCATGTACGAGTTGGTTTCCGATCAGATTTTCGGACTAAATGGACTGGTCAATTTCTCGAACATTATATTCCTCGTAGCGTATTCAGCGCGTAATGTCCTGACACTGCGAATTCTATCGGTTGTCAGCGAGGCGGTGATGTTGCCGTATTATTATTTCCAGAACCAAAAATTATGGGTTCCGGCCTGTTGGGGAGCGGCGTTCATCATCGTCAACGCGGTCCGTATCGTCGGGATGGCTTTAGAGCGGCGGCCGGTCATCCTCAGCGGCAGGGAAGAGCAGCTTTATCGCGTCGCGTTTAGCTCTATCGACAAACGAGAATTCTTGAAGCTGGTCAGCCTCGTACGGTGGCGCGACTGCTCTCCAGGCGAGATCATCCTCGAGAAAGGCCAGCAGATATCGGATGCGGTTGTCCTTGTATCTGGGAACGTCGAGGCCGTTCTCGGCGGTAAGACAAGATTGGCGCTTCGGCCTGGTCAGCTCATCGGGGACGTGAGCGCTTACAGCGGCCTAGCGAGCCCAGTGGATGTGGTGGCGTCCGGCAACGGAGCTTTGGCTCAATGGAACTTGCAGTACTTAAGAGAATTCACGGCGAATCGGCCGGAGCTCCGCGCCAACCTTTTGCGGATCGTGAATGCCGACCTTGCCGCCAAACTGCTCGATGCCACCACTGTGGTATCCAACTTCGGCGGAGAAGCGACCGCCGCAAAGGCACCCTCCCGCGGCGCATAGATCGGGACGACACCGGCCACATCTCTACCGCCCGTTTTTGGCCTTCCCAGCGAAACCTGCGAGCAGCCGATGATCTCTGGATTCCCATCAGTCGCGAGCGATAGACATCACGTGACAGCCGGGGCAGGCCGTCACCCACCCCGGCCGGCGATCGCTCGATGACCGATCTGGAAGCTATAAGGGATGCAGAGCCCTCGCCTCGAGCGCCAGAAGGTCCCATGCGGAACGGTGCCGGTGCGGCCTCGCTGATCGTGATCGCTACGGTCGTGGCGATCGTCGGCCTGTCGTTGTGGTACCTCGTCCAGCCGCAACCGCTGCTGGTCCAGGGTGAGGCGGATGCCACCCGCATCGATATCGCCGCCCGGATCGACGGCCGAGTCGCGACGCGGCCGGTGGAGCGCGGCGACAACGTCACGGCCGGGGATGTGCTGGTGACGATCGACAATCCCGAACTGCTGACCAAGCTGCACGAGGCCGAAGCGGCCAGGGCCGTCGCGGTGGCCGATCTGGCACGGATCGAGGTCGGCACGCGGGCGGAGGTGGTCGCGGAGCGCAAGGCGGCGGCCGATGCCTCCCAGACCCTCGCCCAGCAGACCTATGACCGCACCAAGGCGCTGACGGCGCGAGACTTCGCCTCGGTCCAGGCGCTCGATGACGCGACCGCCTCGCTCGACGTCGCCAAGCGCGGGGCGGAGCAGGCCAGGCTCTCCTATGACGAGGCCGTCGCCGGCTATACCAAGGAGGAGCGCGGCGTCGCCCGCGCCGCGGTCGAAAAGGCGGATGCGACGATCGGCACCCTGCAGGCGCAGGTGGACGAGATGACCGTCAAGGCCCCGGCCGCGTCGCAGGTCTACCAGATCGGCGCCGAGCTCGGCGAATATGTCTCGCCGGGCGTGCCGCTCTTGTCCCTGGTCGATCTGGGCGATGTCTGGCTGCGCTTCGACCTGCGCGAGGATCTGGTGAAGGGACTCAAGGTCGGCGACCGCTTCACCGCCCGGATCCCGGCGCTGGGTGAGACGCCGGTCACGGTCGAGGTGCGGACGATCGCGACGCGCGGCGAATATGCCGGGTGGCGGGCCACCCGCGCCACCGGTGATTTCGACCTCCGGACCTTCGAGGTCCGCGCCTATCCGGTCGACAGGATCCCGAATCTGCGACCGGGCATGAGCGCCTATGCCGACTGGGCGGGGGCCCGCTGATGCACAGAGCGTCGGGCCCCGGCGTCGTCAGCGTCGCGGTGCGGGAGGTGCTCTGGATCTGGCGCGACAAGGTGGCGTTGATGCTCGTCCTCGGCATCCCGCTGATTGCCTTCGCGATCCTGGGCGCGACCTTCAGCAACGCGGTGGTCCGCGACCTCAGGGTCGATGTCGTCGACCAGGACCGGTCGCAGACCTCGATGACCTTCGCGCAGGCGGTCAACTCCGCGCCCGGCGTCACCGTGGCCCGGCGGTCCGACGACCTGACCGGGGCGATGCACGCCATCCGATCCGGCGACGCCCTCGCCGCGGTCTACATCCCGCGGGACTTCGAGCGCGACATCATGGCCGGGCGGCGGCCCCAGGTCGTGATCTTCTACAACAAGCAGTACTTCACGCCGGGCAACGTTGCCTCCAGCGCCCTGCAGGCCGCCGTCTCGGCCGCCGTCGCCGACCTGCCGGCCGGGCCGCCCAACCCGGCCTTCGCGCCGGGCCCGCTGGTCGTCGAGCAGTATGTCCTGACCAACCCCGCCCTGAACTACGCCCAGTTCCTGCTGCGGGCGATCCTGCCGATGGTGCTGCACGTTATCACCGCCATTGCCGGCGGCTATGCCGTCGGCTCGGAGTTCGGCTCGCGCAGCGTGCAGGAGTGGCTGGCCGCTTCCGGCGGCCGGCCGCTGACCGCCCTGGTCGGCAAGCTGCTGCCCTATTTCGGCATCTTCCTAATGATGGCGGTGGTCGGGCTCGGCATCATCCACAGCCTCTACCGGATCCCGTTCCGCGGCGACCCGATCATCGTCGGCGCGTCCGCCTGCCTGCTGGTCGCGGCCTATCTGTCGGTCGGAGCCTTGTTCCAGCTGCTGGTGCGGAATCTGGCGCTCGGCCTCAGCCTGACCGGCATCGTCTGCTCGCCGGCCTTCGGCTTCGCCGGGGTCGGCTTCCCTGCCCTGGCGATGAACGGCTTCGCCCAAGGCTGGGGCGCGCTGCTGCCCCTGCGCTGGTACATCCAGGTCCTGTTCGACCAGGCGGCGCGCGGCGTGCCGGCGGGAGACTCGGCGCGGCCCTTCATCGTGCTCGCGGGGTTGGCCGCCGTGTATTTCGGCCTCGCCTGGCTGCGGATGCGGGCCGTCGCCCGCAACCCGGCGCCGGCCGTGGA
>NZ_JBYRFX010000812.1:0-8512 GCF_057815775.1 Inquilinus sp. | reverse complement strand
GAGGAAGGCGACCCAGTCCTGGGTGCGCCAGTCGTCGCGACCGTGCTGCTCCTGCAGGCGGAAGCCGGCAAAGCCGGAATCGGCAGGCAGCTTGCGGGCCGGGCTGTCCGCCGGCATGTCGAAGTAGCGCGGCTGGTACAGGATCTCGCGCGCCTCGTTGCCGCCGACCAGATGCATCCGCACCGATTCGCCGAAGAACCGGCCGAGATGGAAGAAGGTGACGGGGTAGGCGCCGCTGCCATCGGCGAAGGGCGACAGATCGGTCCGGAACCTGATCTTGCCATGGGCGTCGTAATCGATCGCCTGGACGATGTCGGGCGACGGCCGGTAGGGCGGCTGGTAGGGCTGGGCCGCCAGCGCCTGGGCCTGCGCCACCAGCCCGTCATAGGAGAACGGCGCCGCCGGGCCGAGGGCCAGCCCTTCCCGGTCGGCCGCCGCGGCCCGCCTCGCGGCCGGCAGCCCGGCCAGCAGTGCAGCGGCACCGGCGGCGCGAAGCAGCGTGCGGCGATGGAACGGCATCATGGTCATGCGGCCTCCCCTGGCCCCACGCCAGATAGACCGGCGATCCGGTGCCGGCAAGGGCAGGAAGGCTTTGACCGCCACGGCGCCGCAGCGTGAAATGGCGCGGAATCTTGTGCGGCGGAGGGGCGGGTGAGCGACGGCAGCGGTACGTCCGGCACGCCGCTGGCGAAGAAGCTGGGGCTGAAGCCCGGGCGATCGGCGCTGCTGCTTGACCTGCCGCCGGATCTGCGGCCGGTGTTCGACGCCGCCGGCTTCGCCCGGCTGGCCGAGGGGACCCTAAGTGAGCCGGTGCCCGAAGGGCCGTGGGACTATGTCCACATCTTCAGCGCTTGGCGGGCGGGCCTGGACCTAGCGCTGGCGGCCCTGCGGCATCGCCTGGCGCCCGACGGCATGGTCTGGGTGTCCTGGCCGAAGCAGGCGGCCAAACGGCCGGGCGACCTGACCGAGCACGGCATCCGCGACGCCGCGCTGCCGCTCGGGCTGGTCGATGTCAAGATCTGCGCTGTCGATGCCGCCTGGTCCGGCCTCCGGTTGGTGATCCGCAAGGCACTGCGCTGAGCGACGCTGGCTCAGAGATCGTTCGAGAATGGGTTCGGCGTGAGTCGACTGGAGGTGGTTTCGAGAACCGGCGCGCAGCGGACGTTTGGTCCGTGAGCACCGGAAGCGGAGAAACCGCCATCAGGCGGCCGCGCCAAGCCCATTATCGGACGGTCTCTCAAAAGTCGGAGCAGCGGCCGTTGACTTCCCAGTCGCCATAGCGGGTCGGCTCCGGGCCCTTCGGGCCACCGATCTCGCCGGGCTTCTGCGGCACGGCCTCGATCGGCGCGCCGGTGCGGACATCGATGCGTTCGGCCAGGGTCTTGGCGGCCAGGGCCTCCTCGGCGGAGGGCTTGGCGGGGGTGGGATCATGATCGCTCATGCCCCTGATATGGCGAGGCGGACGCCCCGCGTCCAGCCTTGATCGGGCAGGCTTGATCCGCCCGGCGACAGGGCCATCTGATCCGGGACGCTGACAAATGGAGACTTCGATGTCGGGTTATATCCGCACCGCGATGCTGCTGGCCGCCCTGACCGCGCTGTTCATGATGGCGGGCTGGCTGCTGGGCGGCCGGGGCGGAATGCTGATGGCGCTCGTGGTGGCGATCGGCATGAACCTGTTCGCCTATTGGAACGCCGACAAGATGGTGCTGCGCATGCACAATGCGCGCGAGGTCGATGCCCGCACCGCGCCCGACTTCCATCGCCTGATCGCCCAGCTGGCGGAACAGGCGCAGCTGCCGATGCCGCGGGTCTATCTGGTCGACACTGACCAGCCCAACGCCTTCGCCACCGGCCGCAACCCGCAGAATGCCGCCGTGGCCGCGACCACCGGCCTCTTGAGCCGGTTGTCGCCGGAGGAGGTGGCGGCGGTGATGGCACATGAACTGGCGCATGTCCGCAACCGCGACACGCTGATCATGACGATCACGGCGACGCTGGCCGGCGCCCTGTCGGTGCTGGCCAATTTCGGCCTGTTCTTCGGCAGCGGCACCAACCGCAACAACCCGCTCGGCTTCATCTGCGTGATCCTGACCATGATCCTGGCGCCGCTGGCCGCGATGATGGTGCAGATGGCGATCAGCCGTGGCCGGGAATACGAGGCCGACCGCGTCGGCGCCGAGATCTGCGGCCGGCCGCTGTGGCTGGCCTCGGCGCTGGAGAAGATCGAGGCTTTCTCGAAGCGGATCGACTACGCTGCCGCCGAGCGCAACCCGGCCACCGCGCCGATGTTCATCATCAATCCCCTGCACGCCAATGCGGTCGACAGCCTGTTCTCGACACACCCCTCGACCGCCAACCGCGTCGCCGCCCTGCGCCGCATGGCCGGCGTTGCGCCGGCACAGGCGCGCGGGCCGTGGGGCTAATCATCAGGCATTCGGTCTGCTGACGGCCACGCGCCGAGGTTTCAACGCATGACCGCCGACGCCCTTCCCGTTGTCGCCCGGGCGAGGTCGCGATCCGCGATTCTCGGCTGGTGCCTGTTCGAATGCGGGCTCAGCGCCTTCAGCGCCGTCATCAGCACCTTCATCTTCTCGGTCTATTTCAACAAGGGCATCGTCGGCGACCCGATCGAAGGCACTGGGCTGTGGGGCCTGACGATGGTCTGCGCCGGGGTGGCGATCGCCGTGCTCAGCCCGGTGCTGGGCGCGGTGGCCGACCATGGCGGACGGCGCAAGATCTGGCTGGCCAGCTGCGTCCTGGTGGCGGTGGTGCCGACGGCGCTGCTGTGGTTCATGGCGCCCGAGCGGTCCTCGATCGTCCCGGCGATGGTGCTGGTCGGCCTCGCCACCATCGCTTTCGAGCTGTCCTACGTCTTCTACAATGCGCTGCTGATCGAGGTGGCGCCGCCCGGCATGCTCGGCCGCGTCTCCGGCTGGGCCTGGGGGCTCGGCTATTTCGGTGGGCTGGTTTGCCTGGTGATCGCGCTGTTCGGGCTGATCGGCTTCGGCGGCGCGGCACCGCTGCTGCCGCTGCCCGATGTGGCCCAGGCCGGGCCGCGCGCCGCCGGGCCGCTGGTGGCGCTGTGGTGGCTGGTCTTCGCCGTGCCGTTGCTGCTGCTGGTGCGCGAAAGCCGTGTCGGCGCGCCGATCGGCACCGCGGTCCGCCGCGGCCTGGCCGATCTGTGGCGCACCGTGAAATCCCTGCCGCGGCAAGGCGACCTGCTGCGCTTCCTGATCGGCAGCGCCGTGTACCGCGAAGGCTTCAACGTGCTGTTCGCCTTCGGCGGTATCTACGCCGCCGGCACGCTGGGCCTGGATTTCGGCCAGATCGTGCTGTTCGCGATTGGGCTCAACGTCACCTCCGGCATCGGCGCGTTCCTGTTCGCCTGGATCGACGACGCCATCGGGTCGAAGCCGACGATCCTGATCTCGCTGGTGGCGCTGATCGCCATCGGCGTGCCGATCATCCTGACCTCCGACCCGATCTGGTTCATCGGCCTGGCCCTGGTGCTGGGCCTGTTCGTCGGCCCGGCCCAGGCCGCCAGCCGGACGCTGATGGGGCGGATGGCGCCGCCGGGCGGCGAGGCGGAGGCCTATGGCCTCTACGGCCTGACCGGCCGCGCCACCGGCATCATCGGCCCGTCACTGTTCGCCGCCGCGACCGCCGCCTTCGCCACCCAGCGCGCCGGCATGGCGGTGATCGTCGTCCTGTTCGCGCTCGGCGGCCTGGTCCTGGTGACGGTCAGGGAGCCGGCACGGGGTTAGCCTTCAGAGCCTGTCCGCGTAGGTTGCAGACCGAGTCTGTTCGAGAATGCGCTGGGGCGAGTCGGCTGGTGGTGGTTTCGAGAACCGGCGCGCAGCGGACGTTTGGTCCGTGAGCACCGGAAGCGCAGAAACCGCCATCAGACGGCCGTCCCAGTAGCATTATCGGATAGGCTCAGTGGCGGAAATGCCGGCGGCCGGTGAACACCATGGCAATGCCGGCGGCATCCGCGGCCTCGATCACCTCGCGGTCGCGCATCGAGCCGCCGGGCTGGATCACCGCGGTGGCGCCGGCGTCGACCAGGGCCTGCAGCCCGTCGGCGAAGGGGAAGAAGGCCTCCGACGCCGCCACCGACCCGGCGATGCGCGACCCGGTCTCGCCTGCCGCCTGGGCGGCTTCGGCCGCCTTGGCCACGGCGATCTTGACGCTGTCGACCCGGCTCATCTGCCCGGCGCCGATGCCGACGGTGATGCGGCCCCTGGCGAAGACGATGGCGTTGGACCGGACGTGCTTCGCCACCTGGGTGGCGAACAGCAGGTCCTCGATCTGCGCCGCGGTCGGCGCCTTGCGGGTCACCACCTTCAGCTCCGACGCCACCGCCGCCGCATCGTCGCGGGTCTGGGTCAGGAAGCCGCCGGCGACGCTGCGCAGGATACGGCGGCGCTGCTTCGGGTCCTGCACGCCCCCGGTCTTCAGCACCCGCAGATTGGTCTTGGCCGCGAACACCGCCGCGGCTTCCGGCGTGATCTCCGGGGCGATCACCACCTCGGCGAACAGCGCGGTGATCGCCTGCGCCGTGGCGCCGTCGATCGGCCGGTTGGCGGCGATGATGCCGCCGAAGGCGCTGACCGGGTCGCAGATCAGCGCCTTGGCATAGGCCTCGCCCAGCGTGGCGGCGACGGCGACGCCGCAGGGGTTGGCGTGCTTGACGATCACCACCGCCGGCTCGGTGAATTCCGACACCGCCTCGAACGCCGCGTCGGCGTCCAGGATGTTGTTGTAGCTCAGTTCCTTGCCCTGCAGCTGCTCGGCCGTGGCCGGGCCGGGCACCGACGCGCCGGTCAGGTACAGGGCGGCGGCCTGGTGCGGGTTTTCGCCATAGCGCAGCGTCTCCGCCAGCTTGCCGGACAGCGACAGCCGCGGCGGGAAGGTCTCGCCCTCGACATCGGCGAACCAGGCGGCGATGGCGGCGTCATAGGCGGCGGTGCGGGCGAAGGCTGCTGCGGCCAGGCGGCGGCGGGTGGCGCCCAGCGTGCCGCCGTTGGAGGCGATCTCCAGCCGCAGCGGCTCATAGTCGACCGGCGAGGTGACGACGGCGACGAAGGCGTGGTTCTTGGCTGCAGCGCGGGTCATGGCCGGGCCGCCGATGTCGATGTTCTCGATGCTGTCGTCGAAGCTGGCGCCGCGCGCGATCGTGGCCTCGAACGGGTACAGGTTGGACACCAGCAGGTCGATCGGCGCGATGCCGTAATCGGTCATCGCCTCCAGATGCTCGTCGCTGTCGCGCCGGGCCAGCAGGCCGCCATGGATCTTCGGGTGCAGGGTCTTGACCCGGCCGTCCATGATCTCGGGGAAGCCGGTGTGGGTCGACACCTCCTTCATCGGCACGCCGGCATCGGCCAGGGCCTTGGCGGAGCCGCCGGTCGACAGGATCTCGACCCCACGATCGGCCAGGAAGCGGGCGAATTCGACGATGCCGCTCTTGTCGGAGACGGAGATCAGCGCGCGGCGGATCGGCAGGGCGGCTTCGGTCATCATCGGACGGCTCCTGGTCGGGAATGCGCCCGTCTTTAGACCCGACGGGAAGGGATGTCGATCATCAAGCGGACCGCTGCACCGCGGCGTGGCGTCAGGCCAGCCGCCGTTCCCGGCGCAGGATCCATTGCACGCCGGTGCTCTCGACCCCGACCTCGCCCCAGATCACCACCTGGGTGGTCTTGCGTCGGTCGGCGCCGCGGCCGGAATAGATGCCTTCCTCCAGCGCCACTTCGCCGCCATAGCCGCGCAGGCGCCAGCCGTCGCCGCTGGGCAGCCGGATGATCACCGAGCTGCCGCCCTGCACCGGCGACAGCTGCAGCGCCGGGTGCAGGTGGAAGCGGATGGCGAAGGGCAGGCCGCGCGCGGTCTCGTTCTCGGCGAACAGGATGTCCTCGCCGCGCAGCTCCTCGCCGCTGGCCGACAGCTCCAGCCGGCGGCGGTGGATCAGGCCCATCGCCGCGCGATAGCCGTCATGCCAGGCGTCGATCAGGATCGACTGCGAGGTTTCCTGCCGGTCGATCTCGATGTCGTGTGGCCGCTTGCCGATGCCGGCGTCGCGCAGGATCTCGGCCGAATCGCGGCCGCCGACCGACAGGGTGGAATGCGCCGGCGTGCCGCGCAGTGCGGTGTGCCAGGCGCTGTCCTCGGCGGTGCCGCGGCCGGGCCAGGCGCCGCAATTGACGATCATCCGCTCGCGCCCGACCGACAGCTCGAAGCTCAGCAGCCCGGCATGGCTGGCGGTGTCCAGCCCGGCCGGCGGCGGCGCGCCGACATCCATCAGCAGCAGGGTGCGCCCGGCCATGGCGCGTTCGAAGCCGCTGTGCCGCGCGCTTTTCGGCGCCCGGTGCTTGGAATCGGCCTGGGCGAGGACGGCGTCGATCAGCACCGGCTCGCCCTCCTGCGCATCGTTGAACAGGGCGAAGCCACCATCGCCGTGGCGGAACAGGCGCAGCGCCGGGGCCATCCGGTCGATCGCCAGATGCAGCGCGTCCGGCACATGCGCCTGGGCGGCGCGGAAGGCGGCGCGGATGTCGATCAGGTGGCGCAGCACGGTCAGGTGGATCGCCGGGTTGCGCTGGACGTGGCCGCCATCGGGCAGCACCTGGCGTGGCAGGCACTTGCCCAGGATGCGCTGGGCCAGGTCCAGCCGCGGCCGGCCCTGGGGCAGGGCGACGGCACCGTAGACCAGCCCCTTCACCGTCTGCATCTGGCGCGGGTCCATCGGGTCGCCATCGGCGACACGGGACAGGTGGCGCAGCTGGCGCGACTGGCTGGCGAACACCCGGTTGCGGAAATCATCGTCGGCGCTGGCGCAGAAGAAATCGTGGGCGCCGAGCCAGCTGGCGATGCGCAGCCCCAGGATGTCCGGCCGCCACATCAGCGGGTGCCAGCGGTCGTAGCGCTCGATCCAATGGTCGATCAGCCGCCGGGCCTGGCGCCGCGCCTGGTCGCCGCCGGCAGCGCGCAGGTCGCGCAGCCATTCGAAGCCGTGCAGCGCCTCGGTGAAGGCCGGGCCGGCGCCGAACGGCTCCCATGGCGCGGCCGCCGCGGCCTCATAGGTCTGACCGCCCAGCCGGTACACCCCGGCGATCAGCGCGGCACCACGCTCGGCGTCGCCCGGCCAGGGGTCGGGCGGGATCATCAGCAGGTCGCGCGGTCCCTTGCGCCCCAGCGCCACGGAGTAGAGCGGGTTCGAATAGGCGAACCGCGTCAGCTGGTCGTGGACGTTGCGGGTCAGGCTGCGCGGAGACCTCATCGATCAGCCATTGCCGCGGATGGCGGCGATGTTGGCGGCATAGGCGGCCGGGCCGCCGCGGAAGGCCGCGGTGCCGGCGACCAGCGTATCGGCACCGGCGGCGACCACGCGCGGCGCCGTCTCCGGCGTCACCCCGCCATCGACCTCGATCCGCACGTCCAGGCCGGCCTTGTCGATCATCGCCCGCAGCCGGGCGATCTTGTCGACCTGGCTTTCGATGAAGCTCTGCCCGCCGAAGCCGGGATTGACCGTCATCACCAGGACCAGGTCGATGTCGCCCAGCAGCTCCTCGACCATCGCAACCGGCGTTCCGGGGCTCAGCACCACGCCGGGCGCCTTGCCGAGCGAGCGGATCAGCTGGACGGTGCGGTGCGGATGGGGCCCGGCCTCGGGGTGGAAGCTGATGCGGTCCGCCCCGGCCTCGGCGAAGGCCGGGATGTAGGGGTCGACGGGGCCGATCATCAGGTGCAGGTCGAAGGGCAGGGCGGACCAGGGCCGCAATGCCTTCACCACGCTGGGGCCGAAAGTGATGTTGGGCACGAAATGCCCGTCCATGATGTCGAGATGGAGCCAGTCGGCCCCGGCCTCGGTCATGGCGCGGGCTTCCTCGCCCAGGCGGGCGAAATCGGCGGAGAGGATCGAGGGGGCGATCAGGACGGGTTTGACCATGATCGTCCCTGAATAACAAGGGACCGGGCCCGTCACAACCATGATGGGGCCGGCGCCAGGAAACCGGGGCCGGCGCGCAGCTGCGCCCGGCCCCGTCCGGTCATGACCTACTTGGGCTTGGCCAGGAATTCCTTGACGTTGTCGGGGGTCACGACGTCGAGGCCGACATAGGTGATCTGCTGCACCTTCTCGCCCTTCTTCAGCTTGAACAGCGTCTCCATCGCCAGTTCGCCCATCTCATGCGGCTGCTGGCCGATCAGGGCGTTGGCGTAGCCGTCGCGCAGCAGCTCCAGCTCGGTCTTCAGCGTGTCGGCCGAGACCAGCACGATCTCCTTCGACGCCAGTTTGGCCTTGATCGGCTCGGCGAAGTTGCGGAAGGCGTCGGGGACGAACAGCGGCCAGCCGCCGACCGGCAGCAGGGCGTCGATGTCCGGGTGGGCGGTCAGGGTGTCCTGCAGCTGCTGCACCGCCAGCGCCGCGTCGTCGTTGCAGTACAGCGGCGAGCCGGCGACCTGGGTCCAGCCGGCGCCCAGCCCGTCGATGGTGCCGCGGACGCGGTCGTTG
>NZ_JBYRFX010000811.1:0-11018 GCF_057815775.1 Inquilinus sp. | reverse complement strand
TCGTCGGCGGCATAGCGGCGGCGGCTCATCTCCGCGATCACGATGATGGCGGGGTCGGAGGCGGCCACCTGCTCCCAGCTCACCGACGGCCATTCCTCTTCCGTCTTGATGATGTTGCGGGCGCCGAGCGTCTGCATGATGTAGGCGGGCACGCCGTTCTTGCCGGCCATGAAGGCGTCGCCCTGGACCTCCTTGCTGGAGAACCAGAACACCACCGGCACGTTGCTGCCCTTGACGCCGGCAACCTCGGCGATGGCCGCGGCCTCGCGCTGCTTCAACTGGGCGACCAGCGCGTCGCCGCGGTCGGCGACGTCGAAGATCGCGGCCAGGTCGTGGATCTCCTGATAGACCAGATCCATGCTGAACAGCTGCTTGCGCACGCCGTCGCCGCCGCCGGAATTGTCCTTCTCGACGCAGTCGGCCGGGGCGATGTAGGTGGGGATGCCCAGTTCGGCGAACTGCTCGCGCTTGCCGACCGAGCCGTTGGGGCCGACATGCCATTCATATTGGGCGGTCACCAGGTCCGGCTCCTGCCCCACCACGGATTCGAAGCTCGGGTCGTTGTCGGCCAGGCGCTTGATCTTGTCGTTCGCCGCCTCATAGCCCGTCAGCACCGGGCCGAACCACACGGCGGTGCCGACGACGCGGTCGGCCAGGCCCAGCGACAGCAGGATTTCCGTGCTGCTCTGGCCGATCGACACGGCGCGCTGCGGCGCGTGGGTGAAAGTGACGCTGACGCCGCAATTCTGGATCGTCAGCGGATACTGCATCGGCGCGGCCGAGGCGGCCGGCGCCAGGCCGAGCGCCAGCAACGCGAGGCCGGCCAGTGTGGATAGCCGAAATGGCACGTGGAAAGAGCGATACGGGACAGCCGTCATGATGCCTCCTGCCCGGACAACCCCGCCCGGGAAACGGATTGCGATATGACGGCAGGTCTCCTGGCTCGCGGATCATGGCTTCACATCGGCCTTCCCACCCGGCCGGACGGGCCTGGGGCAGTGGCGTGGGCCTCCACGTCGAGGTCCACCGAGGATGTTCGGCGATCCGCTGACAGTTGCGGGGGCAGCCACGGCCTCCGCCTGCCCTGTCGTTGGGGCGGGCGTCACCGTGTTCCCTTTTGATCCCGTGCGGGAACCGTCGACGCGATGTGTATCAACCGCGCCGAGGGCCGGTCAATCGCCGATCGGAGACACCCCGGACGCCCTTTCGAGAGGGCCACCGCGCAACATGCGGCACACTCAGCTTGACCGAGACGACCCAGTATGATCCTTATTGTCTGATAATAATAACAATACACCAATCATAAACATCGCCAAGGTCGACAAGACCGGGAGGAACCCAATGAAGCGTCTCATCCTGACGGGGCTGGCGGCGGCTGTCTCGGCGGTTCTCGCCATCGGCCCAGCCCAGGCGGCCGACAAGACGATTGCCTTCGTCACCAACGGGTCGTCCGATTTCTGGACCATCGCGCACAAGGGCACCGACAAGGCCGTCGCCGAACTCAAAGGCTACAGCGTCGAGTTCAAGATCCCCGGCGAATCCAGCGCCGCGGAGCAGCGCCGCATCGTCGAGGACATGCTGGCCCGCGGCGTCGCCGGCATCGGCATCAGCCCGGTCGATCCGGACAATTCCACCGCGCTGCTGAACAAGGCCGCCGGCCAGGTGCCGCTGTTCACCTTCGACAGCGACGCGCCGAAGAGCGACCGGCTCCTGTACATCGGCACCGACAACGTCGCCGCCGGCGTGCAGGCTGGCGAATTGCTGAAGAAGGCCCTGCCGGACGGCGGCAAGATCATGCTGTTCGTCGGCACGCTGGGCAACGCCAATGCCCGTGAACGCCTGGAGGGCATCAAGAAGGCGATCGCCGGCACGAAGATCGAGATCGTCGACACCCGCACAGACGACATCGACTTCGCCAAGGCCAAGCGCAATGTCGAGGATACGCTGACCAAATACGACGATCTGTCGGCGCTGGTCGGCCTGTACTCCTACAACACGCCGATCATCTATGACGCGATGAAGGCGGCCGGGAAGCTGAACCAGATCAAGATCGTCGGCTTCGACGAGGATCCGGTCACGCTGCACGGCATCCAGGAGGGCGCGATCGTCGGCACCGTCGTGCAGCAGCCCTTCGAGTTCGGTTACCAGACCGTGAAGTATCTGGCCCAGTACATCGAGGGCGACAAGTCCTTCATCCCGGCGGACCACATGAAGATCATCCCGACCCGGATCATCGACAGTAGCAATGTTGCCGATTTCCAGAAGACGATGAAAGAGATGTTGGGCAAGTAAGATAAGGCACGGCGGGGGCAATGCTCCCGCCGGTCGCCATGGGAGACTACCCATGACCGATATCGTCCTGGCGATGGACGGGATCGCCAAGACCTATCCTGGCGTGCAGGCCCTGAAGGATGTCAGCCTGTCCGTCCGGCGCGGCGAGGTGGTCGGGCTGATCGGCGAGAACGGCGCCGGCAAGTCGACGCTAATGAAGATCCTGGGCGGGGTCGAGTCGCCGACCAGCGGCACCATCACCGTCAACGGCACCCAGTATGCCGCCCTGAGCGTGACCGATGCGATCGCCGCCGGCATCGCCTTCGTCCATCAGGAACTGAACCTGTTCGACAATCTCGACGTCGCCGGCAACGTCTATATCGGGCGCGAGCCGCGGCGCTTCGGCCCGCTGAAGCTGATCGACACCGCCCGGCTGCATGCCGACACCCGCCGGCTGCTGGGCCGGCTGGGCGTCGATTTCGGGCCGGCCACGCCGCTGTCGTCGCTGTCGATCGCCCAGCGCCAGATGGTGGAGATCGCCAAGGCACTGTCGCTCAACGCCAGCATCATCATCATGGATGAGCCGACCTCGAGCCTGACCCTGACCGAGACGCAGACGCTGCTGCGCGTGATCGGCGAGCTGAAGGCGGACGGGGTCACCATCATCTTCATCACCCATCGGCTGGGCGAGATCGAGGCCTGCGCCGACCGGGTGTTGTGCCTGCGCGACGGCCGCATGGTTGGCGCCCTGGACCGCGAGGAGATCCATCACGACCGCATGGTGCGGATGATGGTCGGCCGCGACCTGAAGGCGCTGTACATCCCGCCCGCCGTCGTTGCCCAGCCCGGCGCCGTCGAGATCCGCGGCGCCCGCACCATTGCCTATCCCGGGCAGGAGGTGACGCTGTCGGTCGGCCGTGGCGAGATCCTCGGCCTTGCCGGCCTCGTCGGCTCCGGCCGCACCGAGCTGGCGCGGGCGATCTTCGGCATCGACCCGATGACAGCCGGCGAAATCCGCCTGGACGGCACGGCGCTGGCTGTCGGGTCGCCCCGCATCGCCATCGCCCAGGGCGTGTTCCTGGTGCCGGAGGACCGCAAGCGCTCCGGCCTGGTGCTGGAGATGAGCATCACCGAGAACGTGACCCTGCCCGATCTGGACCGTCACGCCCCGCGCGGGCTGATCAGCCGCGGCGCGGAGATGCGCGAGGCCGAGACCCAGCGCGACAAGCTGCGCATCCGCACCCCGTCGGTGGGCACCAACGCGGTGAAGCTGTCCGGCGGCAACCAGCAGAAGATCGTGCTGGCGAAATGGCTGGCAATGCAGCCGCGCTTCCTGATCTTCGACGAACCGACCCGCGGCATCGATGTCGGCGCCAAGTCGGAAATCTACCAGCTGATGCGCACCCTGGCCGATCGCGGCGTGCCGATCCTGATGATCTCCAGCGACATGGAAGAGGTGATCGGCGTCAGCGACCGCATCGCGGTGATGCATGAGGGCCGGATCGCGGGGACGTTGACGCGCGACCAGTTCAGCGAACCCAATGTGATGCAGCTGGCCGTCGGCCGGCCGCTGGCGGCCTGAAGCCACCCATGCGGCGGCGCCATCCTTCTGTGTCATTGCCGGGCTTGACCCGGCAATCCAGAAGCTGGCGACAGACTCTGGATGCCCGGGTCAAGCCCGGGCATGACAGTTGCGGTGTAAGATAGCGCGAAACCGGCCGACGATCGTAACGGCAGGACACAAACCGGGAGGATGGCGGGAGCGATGCGGAAGGAATTTGGGCTGGCGATTCTGATCCTGTTGATCGGATGCATCGTGGCGGTGCTGCAGCCGCGCTTCATCTCGCCGGTGAACCTCTTCAACATGGCGAACCTGGTCGGGCTATACGGGCTGTTCTCGATCGGCCAGGGGTTGGTGATCATCACCGCCGGCATCGAGCTGTCGGTCGGGTCGATGTTCGCGCTGATCGGCGTCGTCTTCGTCGACATGGTGGTGAATTGGGGCTGGTCCTGGCCGCTGGCGCTGGCCG
Organism: Inquilinus sp.; assembly: GCF_057815775.1. Classification (NCBI taxonomy): domain Bacteria; kingdom Pseudomonadati; phylum Pseudomonadota; class Alphaproteobacteria; order Rhodospirillales; family Rhodospirillaceae; genus Inquilinus; species Inquilinus sp. The sequence goes on along the minus strand of NZ_JBYRFX010000811.1, from coordinate 6,717 downwards.
CCGCCGTCGCCATGGGCGGCGTGTTCGGCGCCATCCACGGCTTCCTCGTCGCCAAGGTCGGCATCCAGCCCTTCGTCGTCACCCTGTGCGCCCTGCTGATCTATCGCGGCGCCGCCCGCTACTACACCGACGACGCCACGGTCGGCTTCGGCTATGGCGGCGATTTCGACACGCTGGCGAACTTCGCCACCGGCCGCAGCTTCGGCGTGCCCAACAGCTTCCTGACGATGGTGCTGGTGGCGCTGGTGATGTGGGTGGTGCTGCACCGTTCGGTGTTCGGCCGCTACCTCTTCGCCGTCGGCAAGAACGAGGAGGCGGCGCGCTATTCGGCATCAGCACCCGGCTGGTCATCGCCTCGGCCTATGTCATCTGCGGGCTGCTGGCCGGCCTGGCGGCCGTGTTCCTGGCCTTCTACACCAACTCGATCCAGCCCTCGGCGCATGGCAATTTCTACGAGCTCTATGCCATCGCCGCGGCCGTACTGGGCGGCTGTTCGCTGCGCGGCGGCGAAGGCTCGATCCTGGGCATCATCCTCGGCACCGTGCTGCTGCAGGTGCTGCAGAACCTGGTCAACCTGCTCGGCATCCCCTCCTCGCTCAACTTCGCGGTGATGGGCACGGTGATCCTGATCGGCGTGCTGGCCGACCAGCATCTGCAGCGGATCCGGAACGCCCGCCTCGCCCGCGCCGTGCCGGTCGTGGCCGCGCCGGCGACGGCGGCGGTCGCCGGATCGTCACCGAAACCGTGATAGCCTGACCGAAAGGCAGCGACCGGCCGCCGGACAGGGAGGCACGCCATGCCCGATCACGGGACCTTCTGCTGGAACGAGCTGAACACGCGGGCCCCCGCCACCGCGCGCGACTTCTACGCCAAGACCCTGGGCTGGGATTTCGACAGCATGCCGATGGCCGGCGGCTGCGAGTATCTGGTCGCACGGATCGGCGACCGGGTGGTCGGCGGCGTGTTCGACCTGCGAGGCATGCCCGGCATGGACGCCGTGCCGCCGCACTGGTTTTCCTATATCGAGGTCGACGACGTCGATGCCCGGATCGCGGCGGCACAGCAGGCCAGCGCGACGCTGCTGCGCGACCCGTTCGATGTGCCTGGTGTCGGCCGCATCGCCATCGTCCGCGACCCCACCGGCGCCGTCGCCGGCTGGATGACCTCGGTCTCCCGGCCAGGCTGAACCGGCTGGATTGACGCCATCGCCCTGGCAGCCTTAGGCTGCCAGCATGGTTCGTCACGCTGCCTTCGCATCGTCGCAACAACGCCGCCTGCTTTCGGCGCCGGCGGATTTTGCACGTGCGGATGGGAGCCGACGGTCGTCCTGACCTCCGGCTGACAGCCTACACCACGACCCGCCCCGCCGTCTCCCGGCGGGGTTTCTGTTTCCGATCCTCGCCGGCCCTCTGATCCCAAGGAGAGCCACATGATCGATCCACACCTGCTGTTCGCCTTCGTCGCCGCCGTCACCCTGCTGATGCTGATCCCCGGGCCGAACGTGGCCCTGATCGTCGCCAACAGCGTCGCCTGGGGGCCGCGCAGCGGCCTGCTGACGGTGCTCGGCACCAGCTCCGCCATGGTGCTGCAGCTCGGCCTCACCGCGCTCGGCCTGACCGAGATCCTCGGTGCGCTCGGCGCCTGGTTCGAAGCGCTGCGTTGGGTCGGCGTCGCCTATCTGCTGTATCTCGGCATCCGGCAGTGGCTGTCTCCGCCGACCGACCTGACCCGGGTGGCGGCAGAGCGTAAATCCGCCGGCGCGATCTACACCCGCGCCCTGCTGGTGTCGCTGACCAACCCGAAGACACTGCTGTTCTACGGCGCCTTCTTCCCGCAGTTCATCAGCCCGGCGCACGCCGCGGGACCGCAGATCGCGATGCTGTCGGCCCTGTTCCTGGCCATCGCCGTCACGGTCGACGGCAGCTGGGCGCTGCTGGCCGGCCGGGCCCGCTTCCTGCTCGGCCGCCACGGCCGGCTGCGCAACCGCATCTCCGGCGGCCTGCTGGTCGGTGCCGGGCTGGGCCTTGCGCTGGTCCGGACCAAGTAGGCAGGCATTTATCCGCTTGGCCGAATTCGATGGCCCACACGCCGCCCAATACAATGGCCGGAAATCCTGCCGTCTCGTCAGGTCTGGCTAAAGGTCGCGCATTGCCGTATAAAATCTGTGTATTGCCGCCAATATTTCAGGGAGAAGCCCAAATGGCCAAGTACCATAGCGTGCTTTTTGCAGGGCTATTCATCACCGCCCTGGCCGGATGCAGTTCATCCCAGACCACGACCAATGCAGCACCGCAGCCGACTGTGGCCGCCCCAATGGCGACGGCGGACGCGGCCGGCAAGCTTCAGGTCAACCCAAAGGACTTCGAGGCCTGGCTGAGCGTGATGCCGGGGTCGCCGCATTCCCTGCATGTCGAAGGCAAGATGGGCGCCGTCACGGCACCGTCGACCGGCTGGACGGTCGAACTGGCCGACGGCCCGCAGGGCAAGAACAAGCGGACCAAAGTCCTGCAACTGCAGGCCGCTGCACCCGACGTCGGCGGCGACGTGATGACGCCGATGGACGTGCCGCCCTATGTCGAGGATCCGGCCACCGCCGACTACACCCGGGTCACGATCTGGCACGGGGGCAAGAGCTTCACCATCCGGGTCCGCCGGGCCCACTGACGGACAGCGACGAAAAGGCGGGCGTCATGCTCGCCTTTTCCCGGTCCTATCGCGGCGCCAGGGCCTGGTCCACGATCGCCGCGGTCTCCGCCCAGCCGGGAAGGGTCGCAGCGGCCTGCAAGGCGCCGGCCCGCAGTTCGGCCCTGTAGGCCGGATCGTCCAGCAGATGCGCGATCGCGGTCCGCAACGCCCCGGCATCGCCGACCGCCACCACGATGCCGGCCGCGCGGTCGAGCCATTCCGTCACGGCGCCGGCCGCGGTGGTGACCACCGGCACGCCGCGGGCGACAGCCTCGCTGATCGCCATGCCGAATCCCTCATGCGTCGAGGACGAGACGAACAGATCCGCCCGGCACCACAGGCGGTCGAGTTCGTCCTGTTTCAGTTCGCCGGCCAGGACCACCCGGTCGGCCAGGCCAGCCGAGGCGATCTGCGCTCGCAGCGCTGCCACGTGATCCGTGGCGCGGGTCGCATTGCCGACGAGAACCAGCTGCCACGGCCGGTCGCGCAGCCCGGCCATCGCGGCGACCAGGGTGCCGTGATCCTTGCGCGGCACCACGGCCCCGAGCGCCAACAGCAAGGGGGGGCCACCGGCCGATCCCGCGGATGGCTCTCGGCGATCGACGCCCGGCTTCGCCACGATCAGCGCGCCGGGCGCCACGCCGTAATCCTTGGTCAGGGTAACGGCCGTCGTGTTGGATGTGGTGATGACCCGATGCGCAGCCGATAGGGCGCGCTTCTCCCTCTGGACGACGGGTTCGACCTCGGCCGCCCCGGGGGCTTTTTCCAGGGCCAGCGGATGATGCACGATCGGCACCAGCCGCAGGCGGGGGCCTTCGGTGAACATCAGATCGGGCAGCACGCTGGTCACCAGCTGGTCCGACAGCACCAGCATGCCGTCGGACAGGGCCGCCAGCAGCCGCGCGGTCTCGGCTTTGGCTGCATCGTCCGGCACCGGGAATCCGGCGGGGACGATGACATCCCGGATGTCCCAGCCGAGGCTGCGCAATTCGGTCATCAGCCGGTCATCGTAGACCCAGCCGCCGGTGCGCCGCTCATAGTCGGCGGAAATCACGAAAGCCGCCGAGCGCCCGGCGCCCTTATCCCCTGCCATCATCCGATCCAAATCCGCCACCACCGGGCCTTCTCATCCCGAACGGTCCGATGTCCGTGTTACCGGATGATTGCAGGCCGCGCGACAAGGACGGATGGCAGGCTCAGTGCTCCGGCCCTTCCGGCTTGGCCTTGGCGTCGAAATCGAAGTAGCGGAAGGTCGCCACCATGTGCGGCGGCAGCGGCGCGGTGACGTCGATGGTGCCGCGCGTCGGGTGCGGCAGCACCAGCCGGCGGGCGTGCAGGTGCAGCTGGCGCGCCAGTTCGGCGCCGGTGATCTCGGATTTGCCGCCTCCATACTTGCCGTCGCCCAGGATCGGCGTGTCGAGCGCCGCCATGTGCAGGCGCAGCTGATGGGTGCGGCCGGTCACCGGCCACATCGCCACGAAGGCGGCGTGCTGGGCCGCGGCCTCGACCACCGTGAAATCGGTGACGGCGCGCTGGCCCTCCTCGTCATCCTCGTCGACGACACGGCCGACATTGCTGGGCGACCGCGCCAGCGGCAGGTCGATGCGGCCCTGGCGGGGCTGCGGCACGCCGACCGTCACCGCCCAGTATTCCTTGCGGGTGTCGCGCTCACGGAAGGATTCGGCCAGCCGCCGCGTCGCCTTGGCGCTGCGGCCGATCAGCAGCACGCCCGAAGTTTCCTGGTCGAGGCGATGGATCAGCCGCGGCCGCTCCCTGGCGTCGAACTGCAGGTGGTCGAGCAGCCCGTCGACATGGGCCTTGACCTTGCCGCCGCCCTGCACCGCCAGGCCGGCGGGCTTGGCCAGGGCGATCACGTCGTCATCCATGAACAGGATGGCGCGCTTCAGCTCCGCCGCCAGCCCCTGCGCCTTCTCCGGCTTAAGCGGCATCGGCGCGCGCGGGGTCGGCGTTTCGGTCGCAGTATCGTCCAGCGGCGGGATGCGAATGGTCTGCCCGGCCTCCAGCCGCTGCGCCGCCTTGGCGCGCTTGCCGTCGACCCGGATCTGGCCGGTGCGCAGCAGCTTCTCCAGCCGGCCATGGGTCAGGCCGGGGAAACGCTGGCGGAACCAGCGGTCCAACCGCAGCTCGCCTTCGTCGGTCTCGACCGCGACGCTCTGCACCCCGCTCATGCCGGATACCCCGATCGCGGGGCGGAACTAGGCGCAAAATGGACTGGACGGGTCATCGGCAGGGGCTCTGGCATCAAGGTCATCCGCGTTGTTTAGCACGCGGCCGCGAATGAGGGGATACGCAGCGGAATCCGACGAATTTCCCGCCACCCGTGCATATTCCCATATTATCATCTCGGAAAAGGGATTGAGTCGGAACAGGGACTGGGACGATGGGGTCGATGAAGCTTGGATTGATCGCGGGGGCGATGCTGCTGGGGGCACTGGCAGGCTGCGCGCCCAAGGAATTGGCGCCCGATCCGACCGCGGAGGCGCTGCGCCAGCACGGGGCCAAGCCGATCACCGGCACGGAACTCACCGAACGGCTGAGCGACAAGACGGTCTACGGCACCTTCTCGGTCGACACCAACACGGCGAAGGCCGGCGATGCCTGGACCGAGTATTTCGCGGCGGACGGGCAGTTGTGGTACCGCGACGTCAAGGCCACCTTCCGCGGCCAGTGGCGGGTGCCGGATGGCAAGGACGAGCTGTGCCTGACCTTCCGCGAGGGCGAGGAGCGCTGCGCCCAGCTGTTCGACCTCGGCACCAAGATCTATTTCATCTCGACCGCCCAGGGCCCCTATCAGGGGCTGGCCGTCTCGTATGCCGACAAGGTGACCGACGGCGACGCCGAAGGCTTCGTTCCGAAGCCGCCGGAGCCGCGCAAACGCAACAAGCGGCGCTAGGAGCGCGGCCAGGACGCCGGCCGTCTACTCTGACCGGTCACAAATGGGGGGATCTAAATGCGCAAGATAGTCCTGGCGCTGGCAGCCGCTTTGGCATTGTCCGCCTGCCAGACAACGAGCCCGGGCACGACGACGGTCCTGACAGCGGACATGCTTGCCGAACAGGGGGCAAGGCCGGTGCCTGGCAATCGTCTGGCATCGATCTTCAGCGACCAGACCGTCTATGCCCGTTTCACGAGCGACTACAGAACTATGAAAGCCGGCGAACCCTGGGTTGAATACTACGCACCAAATGGGGATTATTACTACAAAGACAGAGTCGATACCCTGCGAAACCATTGGGCTGTAGAAGGCAACGATCTTTATTATATAGACAACGGGAAGAAGTATCGCACAAGCGTTTATGAGAAAAACGGTTCCTATTATTTTATTTACCTGAATGACGACAAATACAAAAATCATGCCATTGGCCGCACAATCCGCTTCGCCAAAGGCAACGTCGAACCGCTGAAGACTCCCTCGGCGTTCGACTGGTAGGTCAGCCCAGCGGCCACATCACGCCGAAGGGAAGGGGTGCCCAGGCCGCGGTGGGCGCCCCGGCCGTGCGCAGCGCCTCTTCGGTCCAGACGTTGCAGGTGCGCCAGGGCCGGTAATGGCCATGGGCGGCGTAAAACGCCTCATAGGTGCCGGTGCCCGGCGGCGCGGCCAGGACGCCGCGTCCCTCGCCATCCAGCACCGCGGTGTCGCGGATGAAGCGGCCGAGTGCCGCCCGCCCTTCGCGATCCAGCGCCAGCCGGGTGCAGGCGGGGATATCGGCGGGGTCCAGCACATAGGCGACATGCAGCGCGCTGGGGCCGCCGCCGAACAGGGCCGCCATCGCTGTGCTGAAGCGAAGGTCGGCCCAGCTGGGGGTGTCGCGATAGAAGGTCAGGTCGCCCCAACCGAAAGCGACATGGAGATCCGGCCGTGAGAAGCCTGGCGCCGCATCGGGGAACACCGCGGGCCAGTCCGTCTGCCCATCCCGCGCCGGCAGGACGATGTCGGTGTGGGCCAGGCTGGCACAGACATAGGCCGGCGCCTCCGCAGCAGCCGCAACCTGCGGTCGGCCATCGGCCGGA
>NZ_JBYRFX010000810.1:0-7064 GCF_057815775.1 Inquilinus sp. | reverse complement strand
GGCGACGGGACGCTCATGGCAGCTTGATCGCGGTCCTGGGCCTGAGCGGCGAGGGACCGGATTCGACCCGAAGCGGGCCCTTAGCGACGAAAATCGGACGGTCGCGTATCTACCCTGTACAGGCGGTAGGGAATGACCTTCGCATCGGCGGCCTCAATGCTTGCAAGCGCCGGCGCAGGGGGTGATGTCGACGTGATAGATCCATGATGAATGCGGGCCAGAAACAGGTCGCGTCATACGAATAAAGTGGCGTTCAAGCTCGGTTGGTGAGCAGTTGAGGTGCCGAATGACCTCCAGCTTGCGCGAAGCGCCGAAGGGCGTTTGGCCTCGTCTAAAAATGCTGGGTGGCGAAAGGAAGCTATAATGGGCCTTAATAATCTATTGCCTTATTTGACGGTGGCGGTTCTGTTTTTCCAGGCCTTCATTTCATATAAGCAATCGCTTCTTTCCAAGAAGCAAAAAGATCTTCTTGCAGCCAGCTTGGATCTGCAATCGTCCCAGAGAGACATTGCCCAGAACGAATTTGTTTCAACGCATCGACCCAAGATCATCATTAGGAATGTCCATTTCGAAGACACCTTCAAGGCCGACGCTTCTTTCAATGTCGAGTTTCGCTACATAAACATTGGGGAAGTGAAGGCAGATATTGAGCTGATCGAAGCTGACGTGTTCGCGTCGCGCCGAGACGATGTTGGATTTGAGAAGCGGCCGTTGGTGAAGTGCGAATATGATAAAATCTCGCTGATGCCCGGCGAATCCGGCATCGGCTCGATCAAACGCGTTAATCACCAAAATCCTACTGGCTCCATGGCCGACGAGGATCGGATTTTTTGTGTCGGATGCGTCCAGTACAGGGACGATGCGGGCATTCATCGCCAGACTGGCTTTGCCCGAGTCTATGACGGTGACACCAAGCGTTTTTGCCAGTCAGATGACGAAGAGTATGAATATTCTTACTAGGTAATTATTCGCATTTTGCCTGCCACATTCATTCGTCCACTGCCTCGGCCCGAGGCGGCCAGACCGGACATAGCGCCAGGCTCTCCGTCGCGGACGGATGCGTAGCCTCCCTCATAGGCCGCACCACGGCCTCGATCTCGGCATCGGAAAGACTGACCGATTACGTCGTAGCACAAAATCCGCTCTTTCCCGCGGGTCTAGGTTCTATTGCGCCGGACCGAGCCGACGCTCTGCCGTTCGATCCCCCGACGTGTGATTTGTACAAGGCGCTGGGCGATATCTTCGGGCGACAGGACAAAATCGATGCACCCACTCGCTATCGCGCTCTCGGGCATATCCGGTTGTTTAGCCGTATCAAGCTTCTGCGCGAAGGTGATGCCTCCGACATCCTTTATGCCACACAGCGCCGCCGCCCCGTCACCGTCATAGCCCGAGACGATGACGGCGATCAACTGCCCGTTCCAATGACGGGTCAGCGAATGCAGGAAGACCGTAATGACGTCCGGCCATCCTCTCGGCTTCGAGATCGGCCTTAGTCGGAACTCGCCATCGAGAACGTGCAGATCGCGCTGCGCCTGAATGATGAACACGTGGTCGGGCTGGAGGACCAATCCGTCCGTGATCAATTCGACCGGCATCGTGGTGTGGTGCGGAAGGATCTCGTGGAGTCGGGTGGCCACGACCCTCAGATGATTAACGATGACAATCGCGACACCCATATCGGCCGGCAGGTGCCGCAGCAACCGGATATAGGCGTCGAGGCCACCCGCCGAGCCGCCGACGCAGACGACGGGAAAATTGTTCGCCAGGCTGCTAGCAGTCATCCCCGCCGGCGAAATCCGAAATAGCCGCCGCCGAGGAGTACGAAAAGCACAACGATAATCAAGATGGTGGTCATGAATTCCTCCACAGATGTCTCTGGGATTCTCTCGACTGCATTTGAGTTCGGATCGGGGGTGGCGGCGAGCCTCGGAATCTACCTACTGCCCAGGTGACGACGCTGGTGCGCCCACCCAAGGTTGCGGCCTAGGCAGTAGCGCTCCGGGCTTATCGAGCTGATGGCGGCCTGATGTTTCGAGTTTGTCCTCGTAGATGGGCCGCGGTGGTCGTCAACACTGAGAAGGACGCCGGTTCGTCGAGATCATCAGCAGCCAGCTGATGGCGCCAACCACATTTTCTGCCGTGCAGTGAGACTCGGGATCCCGCCTGGTTCGGACGTCCGATCCGGCGGCGGACCTCAATGAGATCCGTTTCCAGGCGCTCGGCGCCGCGGGCCAGCCGTTCCAGGCTTTCTGCTCACGCCAGAGCGCGTCGTATCCCGCCTTCAGGAATCATTCCTGCGGCGCCTTAAACTCCTGCATGCAGACGACATCCGGCCGCGCATCCCCACCGTCGCATGGGCCGTCCCTCACAGAAATCCCCTTCAGGACTCTTCTGTTTCGGTCAATCCACCAGCCGAGGCTACGACATCGGAGTCGGAAGATAGTCGCCGGACCTGAAGTCTCGTCGCATCCTTTTGGTTGCGAAATCGACGAAGGCGCGAAGCTTCGGCAGCGACTGGCTGCGGCCTGGATAATAGAGAGAAAGCCCGGGAACTTCCTCGCTGTTGGCTTCCAGCACAGTCTCCAGGCTCCCGTTTTCAATATAGGACATGACGAGCGACTGCGGTAGCCGGAAGAGGCCGACGCCGCGGGCCGCCGAGCGGATGCAGGCTTCGACGTCGTTGATGACGAGAGGGCCGTCGATGCCCACCGTGACGCGCTGGCCATCGACGACGAATTGCCATCGATCGAGGACCCGCGTGGACTGGCGGAGCAGAATGCACGGGAAGGCTTGCAGGTCGCTCGGTGTCTCCGGGCGACCGTGTTTGCGGAACAGAGCCGGAGCACCAACGACCACGAAGCGTTCCGGCGGTGTCAGCCACACCGCGACCATGTCGATCTGGACGAAATCTCCGAGCCGTATCCCGGCATCGAAGCCTCCCTCGACGATGTCGATGGGCCGATCCTCACCCACAAGTTCAAGCTGAACGTTGGGGTGGGCGTCAAGAAAGTCGGGCAGCAGACGGTTCACCAGCAGCGGCAGGCTCGGGCGTGGTGCATTGATGCGCAGCCGGCCGCTGATCTCTCCGCCCAGCCCGCTCGCGGCGTCCAGGCCCGCCGTCATCATGTCGACGGCCGGACGCGCGTGGGCAAGCAGGCGTTCGCCCGCTTCCGTCAAGCCGACGCTTCGTGTCGTGCGTGAGAAGAGCGGCGCGCCAATTCTGTCTTCCAGGCTGCGGATCGCCTGACTGACCGCGGACGGCGTGACGCCGAGGTGGCGCGCCGCCGCGCGGAATCCCCGGGCCTCCGCCACCGCCAGAAACATGACCAACCCATCGAGATGCGTCCTGGAAATTGTTAAGGGCATCTACACAGGCCGTTCCAAATACATCCAATTATCGAACAATAACGGAGGGGCTACATCAACTCCAGCAAAACAAAAAAGGACGGGACGCCGTGCGCGCATATCACCTTGAACGGTTTGGGACACCCGACGGCCTCGGCATGGCCGATCATGACATTCCGTCGCCGGGAACCGGCGAAGTGCTCGTCCGGGTGCGGGCGTCTTCGATCAATTTTCGCGACCTGATCGTCGCCAACGGCTGGTATTCGCCGCCCGTGGCGTTGGGACGAGTGCCTCTGTCGGACGCCGCCGGCGAGGTGGAATCGATCGGTCCCGGTGTCACGCGCTTCAAGGCCGGCGACCGGGTCGTCAATGCGTTCTTCCCGAATTGGTTCGGCGGAACCTTCAATGCGGCGCCGCAGCAATGGGTCGTCGATCACGATGGCTGGCTCACCGAATACAAGGTGGTCAACGCCGAAGCTCTTGTGCCCATGCCTCGGCATCTGAGCTTCGAGGAGGCGGCGACCCTTCCCTGTGCAGGCGTTACGGCGTGGTCCGCGCTGTCAGGCGTTGGCGCCGGCGACACCGTGCTCACCGAGGGCACGGGCGGGGTCTCGTTGTTCGCCGTTCAATTGGCCAAGGCCCTCGGCGCGCGCGTCATCGCAACGACCTCCAGTTCGGACAAGGCGGAGCGTCTTCGTCAGCTCGGGGCCGACCATGTGATCGACTATCGCGCCACGAAGGATTGGGGCGAGCAGGCGCGCGCCCTGACGGGGGGGCGCGGCGTGGACCGCGTCGTGGAGGTGGGCGGCGCCGATACCCTGGCCCAGTCGGTGAAGGCGATTGGCTATGGCGGCCAGATATCCCTGGTCGGAATTCTGGCTGGCGCGGAGGGGGGCATCGACTTCATGACGATGTTCAGGACGCACGCGACCTTCAAGGCCATTGCCGTCGGCAGCCGTCGCGACCTGGAGGACCTGGGCCGGGTGCTGGGACAGCACGACATCCGGCCGGTTCTCGACAGCGTCTATGCCTTCGACGATGCGAAGGCCGGGCTGAGCCACTTCTCCGGGCGCCGGCTCTTCGGCAAGGTTGTCATCCGGCATTGAGCAAGGCGCGGCTGGTGCCGGTAAGTGACCTTCGCTTCCCCTCGACGATCAGGCTGTTCCGGTCTCGACCGTGCGATCCCGGGGACGAGGGTCACGCTGTGCGTCGAGGGCGCGAAGGTCCGAAAGGGCATCGGCCAGCGTCCGTCCGGCCAGCAGACGCGACACCGATTCATCGACCTCGTCGGCCAGGGTCCCGAAGAACCGCTCGACGTTGTGGCTGACGAGGCACCGATGGGGGATATCGCTGCGTGCGGTCCACAGCTTCTTATCCCCCATGGTCGCCTTATAGATTTCGCCGAGCGTGATCGCAGCGGCGTCGGCGCTCAGGCTTACACCGCCGTCCCGCCCCATGGTCGATCGGACAAGCCCCGCCTGGATCAGGGGAACCAGCAATCGCCTGACAAAGGTTGGATTGGAGTCGACCCCCTCGGCCAACTGGGCGGAGCTCAATCGCTCGACGCCTTCGGCCTGGGCGAGGGCCAGGCTGAGCATCATCTGCAGGGCGGTCGCGAACCGGACATCGATCATCGTCTGCTCCTAGGCCCTAGATATGCATCTTTCATTGTTGCATATCAATGGAGATATATGCATCTATCATAGGATCATATCATTCCGAGGAGGCCTGCCATGTCCGATGAACGTGAAATTCAGGAGGTGATGGCGCGATACGTCCGGGCGGCCGACCACCGGGACGGAGCGGCCATGAGCGACATCTTCCTGCCCGAAGGCAAGACCGAGATTTTCTACAACAATGCAGGCACAGCTGAGCGTCTTGGCGAGCTGGTCGGGGCGAAAGCCATTGGTGAAGCCGTGACCACGTTGATGAAGCCGCATCCGCCACGGGGGTGGAGCCATCACACCACCTATGACCCGATCATCGACGTGAAAGGCGACACCGCGACGCTCGACGTCCATTTCGTGGTGTTCAACGTCGTCGGTGCGGAAAAGCCTGAAGGCGGTTGGCCGGCAGGGGCTTTTGGCGCGCAAGGCACCATCACCCCGATCGAGAGTGGCTACTACCGGCCGACCCTTAAGAAAGTCGCTGGGCGCTGGATGATGGCGCACAACCGCATCTATCACGACATCCCGTATGCCTTCTAAGAGAAGCAGGATGAGGGGCGTTTCTTATGGCCGCTTCGGGGGATTGGAAGTTCACGGCACTATGTGACTTGCTAGAGCCGAAGCTGACGGCGACACGCCGCGCTTAGTTGGGGGCCTCCCATCGGGGCAGAAGGTTCCGATCTAGGGGACGAGCGAGGGCACCCTGGACCAGTTGTAGCCGGCGCGGCGCTTCTCTATCTCGACGCCTATGCCAGTCGGGCGGAACAGCGCCGTTCATCGTCGACGATCTCTTCGCCCCCTTCGACGAGGCCCGCACCGCTCTGGTGCTGAGGACGCTGGAGGCGCTCGACTATAGACCGGCGATGTTCGCGTACAACCAGCATGTGGCGGACGCCGCGACTGAGCGCGCGGGGGCCGTGGCGGCGGCGATTGTGGTCGACTGATCACTGACCGCTGAGAACGTTGGGCACGCGCAAGGCCTGCAGCTCGAACGGATAGCGCGCAGCCCGATCGGCCAAATTCAACTAATCCTGTTTGGAAGATGTAACGCACGCACATGCTTTCAGATCGTGTCGTTGGCCTGCACACCATTGGACCGGCGTGGGGCCTCGACGCCCGTGTCGTCGCGCCTCAGGATGTGCAGCGTCATGACGGTGGCCAACAGTGCAAGTTGGGCTCCTTACAAGAATAGTGCGTAGGCATCCGGAATCCGTGAACATAACGTTAACCCCTTGTTCCTATCGCCTTATTCCTTTCGCAGGAGCCTGCCCGTAAAATTCCCCACCCACAGGCTCTCGTGCCTCCGGTAGATCCGCGCCGAGGCGTAGCTCTTCCATCGACCATGCTCCATCTCCTTGTCGAGCGGGATTCCGAGCAGATCAGCGGCGGTCATCATGCCGGCGCGGAGGCTGTGCGCCGAGAATTCTTCCGGGCCGACGCCGGTGCGGGCGATGACGCGCTTGACCAGGCGCGCGATCGTGCCCGGATCGACCGGCAGCAAATGGCCGCCGGCGCCGGCCACCAGATTGCCGCCGCGGTCGAGACGGCAGTACAGGGCGCCCGGCGCATCGCCGCGGGCTGCGAGCCAGCGGCGCAGCGCGGTGACGGCGCAGAGTGGCGAGTCCAGCACCGCCTCGATGCCGACCTCAGCGCCATGACGTTCCTGGTCAGCCTTGGATCGGCCGACGAAAAGCACCAGGCCCTCGGCCGAGAACGACACGTCCCGAAGATCGAAGGCTGCGAGTTCGGAGCGGCGGAAGCCGCCGGCGAAGCCGATCAGCAGCAATGCCATGTCGCGCAGCGCGCGACGCCTCTCCCCTCCCCCGCCGGCCAGCTCGATGCCGGCCAGATCCGGGTGCGTGCCCGGGGTCAGCACCAAGGCCGCGGCGCGCAGGTTCGGCTCAAGCAGTGCCGCCTTGCGGGTCGGCCGTGCGCCCTTGGTCCGGCGCAGGCCCTTGAGGAAGGCCTCGAACTCGGCGTCATCAAGGTCGAGCGGCTGCTTCAGCCGCTTGCGGATCGCCACCACTGCGGCCCTGCGCAGCAGGATGG
>NZ_JBYRFX010000809.1:0-13214 GCF_057815775.1 Inquilinus sp. | reverse complement strand
CGGCGATGCCGGTTCGAACGAATTGCGGGGCGACGCCGGCGACGACCAGCTCAGCGGCGGCGCCGGCAGCGACTCTCTCTATGGCGGCGACGGTGCGGATCTGCTGCAAGGCGGCGACGGCAGCGACCTCCTGGATGGTGGCGATGGTGTCGACACCGTTTCCTATGCCGCCACGTCCGCGGCGATCATGGTCGATCTTACCCTCGGCACTGCGAGCGACGGCGATCGCCTCGCCGGCATCGAGAACCTGATCGGGTCGGCCCACGCCGACACGCTGAAGGGCTCCGCCGGCAACAACGTGCTCGAAGGCGGGGCCGGCGCGGATTCCCTGGAGGGGGGAGGCGGTGAAGACCTCGCCACCTATGTGCATTCGGCGGCAGCCGTCCAGATCTCGCTGCTGACGGGGGCCGGCACCGGTGGAGACGCGCAGGGCGATCATCTCAGCGGTATCGAGGATCTCATCGGATCGTCGCTGAGCGACAACCTGACAGGCGACGGTGAGTCCAACCGCCTGGACGGCGGTGCCGGCGACGATCGGCTGGGAGGTAACGACGGCAATGACAATCTTGTCGGTGGCATCGGTGACGACCGGCTGGATGGCGGGGGCGGCAGTGACGTTCTTGTCGGCGGTGCCGGCGACGATTGGCTCGTGGGCGGGGCCGGAGGCGATGGTCTCGACGGCGGCGACGGCAATGATCTGCTCTCCGGCGGGGCCGGGGGCGATAGTCTCAACGGCGGCGATGGCGTCGATACTGCGGCTTATGTGGGGTCCAACGCGGCCGTTGAGGTGCATCTGATCGTCGCCACCAATTCCGGCGGCACTGGTTACGGTTTCGGGGGTGATGCCGAGGGCGATCTGCTCTACAGCATCGAGAACCTGATCGGGTCCCGCTTCGCCGACACCCTGATCGGCGATGCAGGCCAGAACCAGATCGAAGGCGGCGCCGGAGCCGACACGATCGACGGCGGCGCCGGCTTCGACACCGCCTCCTATGCCGGGTCCACGGCCGGGGTGGTGGTCAATCTCCTGGGCGGCCTCGGTTTCGGCACCGGCCATGGCGGCGATGCCGAAGGCGACGTGCTCCGGGGAATCGAGGCCCTGGTCGGCTCGGCCTTTGCCGACACGCTGTCCGGCGACGGTGCCGACAACACCCTGACCGGTGGTGCCGGTGCCGATGCCCTGTTCGGCGGGGCCGGCCTCGACACCGCCTCCTATGCCGGGTCGGCCGCGGGCGTGACGGTGCACCTGACCGGCGGCGGGAGGAGCGAGGGAGGCGCGCAACTCACAACCGGCGTGGGCACGGGCACCGGCGGCGACGCCGCGGGGGACCGGCTCTACGACATCGAGAACCTCTCCGGCTCCGCCCATGACGACCAGCTGATCGGCGACCACAACAACTCGGCCCTGTGGGGGCAGGACGGCAACGACTCGCTCTATGGCAACGGTGGCCATGACACGCTGAGCGGCGGCGCCGGCGATGATCGCCTGGTCGGCGGCCTGGGCGCCGATATCCTCGATGGCGGCGATGGATCGGACTGGGCCTATTACCACACCAGCAATTTCGGCGTGACCGTCAACCTGGCGACCGGTGCCGCCAGCGGCGGCGAGGCCGAGGGCGACACGCTCATCAGCATCGAGAACCTGTTCGGTTCCGCCCAAAAAGACAGCCTGACCGGCGACGGCCAGGCCAACATCCTGCTCGGCAACACCGGCCAGGACACCCTGACTGGCGGCGGTGGCGGTGACACCTTCGTCTATCAGGCGGTCGGTGACAGCACCGTCAATGCGCACGGCCGGGACACCATCACCGATTTCTCGCACGCGCAGGGCGACAGGATCGATCTGCGCCCGATCGATGCGGATGGGAACGGCGCCAATGGCAACACCGCCTTCATCTTCACATCCGGTGGGGCTTTCACCGGCTCGGGCCACGAGGTGATCGTCCAGGCGGCCGGTGCCGGCGTCTATACTGTCCTCGCTGACATCAATGGCGACAAGGTGGCCGACATGGCCATCACCGTGCACGCGTCCACAGCGCTGGTGGCGAGCGACTTCCTGCTCTGACCAGGTGGCGCGGCGCCGCCAAGGCGGCGTCGTGCCACCTGACGTTGATCAGAATCAGATTTCAGACATCCGATTGCACAAGGGGAGACGTGTGATGGCAGGGTTGACCATTATCGGCACAGACGGCAGCGATGGATCGCTCAACGGGGCCGATGGCGATGACAAGATCTTCGGACTCGGCGGCGATGACACGATGTTCGGCCATGGAGGGCAGGACAAGCTCTTCGGCGATGCCGGAAACGATTCGCTGGACGGCGGTGCCGGGGCGGATCAACTCAATGGCAGCACCGGCGACGATGTGCTGACCGGTGGCGCAGGTGCGGACCAGCTTTATGGCGATGATGGATACGACATTGCCAGCTATGCCGGCAATGGCGGCGGGGTCACGGTAAACCTCGCGACCGGCTCCGCGAGTGGAGGCGACGCCGGGGGCGACACGCTCAGCGGCATCGAAGGCCTGATCGGCGGATATGGCAGTGATACGTTGATCGGTGATGCCGGCGACAATCTGCTGGATCCTGGCGGCGGCGGCACGGATGTGCTGAATGGTGGAGCCGGGATCGATACGGCGCGCTTCAGCCAATGGGGGCACGTTACCGTCGACCTTGGGGCCGGCTATGTAACCTTCGGGACTTTGATCAGCATCGAGAACGTCTTGGGGACGCAAGGAGACGACATCCTTGTCGGCGACGGTGGCAGCAATGTCCTCACCGGCGACCGGGGCAGCGATCTCCTCTCCGGGGGCGCCGGCAATGATGTTCTCAATGGCAACGTCATCGGCAGCGGCAGCAGCAGTACCGGCGATGACGGCTCCGTCGACCATCTGTATGGCGGCGACGGCAACGACACGCTTCACGGCGCAGGTCACGACGTCCTCGATGGCGGGGCCGGATCCGACCTCCTGGATGGTGGAATTGCCAGTTATCTCAACTCCACGGAGGCGATAACAGCCCGGTTGTCCCAAAATACGGTCATAGGCGGGGGCGCCGACAAAGATACCCTCACCAATATCAATGGGATCTATGGGAGCAATTTTTCGGACCTGATCATGACGAGCTACCATACGTCTCTTGTCGACGCGAGTGGTGGAGATGATCGTATCTATAGTTCAAATCTGACGGAGTCAGAAATAACTCTCAGAGGTGGGGCTGGCGATGATCGGATTGTTCCATATGCAGATAGTAGCGATGTGCATATCGACGGCGGCGCTGGAACAGATACCGTATATTACCATGCGCTCTATTCAAATATTTTCCCCAACGGTACCGGTGTGTCGGTTGACCTCCGGGATAGCAATCGGTTTATCAGTGTCGAGAATGTCTATGGTTCGGATTTCAAGGACACTCTGATTGGCAGTGATGTCAACAATGTCCTGACGGGGAATGGCGGCACCGACAATCTGTTCGGGCAGGGCGGGCGCGACTATTTCACCTATCGATCGGTGGGCGACAGTACTGTGGCCGTCAGCGGACGGGATCGGATCGGTGACTTCTCGCATGCCCAGCAGGATGTGATCGATCTCCGCCCGATCGATGCCGACGGCAACGCCGCCAACGGCAATACGGCCTTCACCTTCACCTCCGGCGGCGCCTTCACCGGCTCGGGCCACGAAGTCATCGTCCAGGGCGATGGCCGCGGGGGCTACATCGTCCTCGCCGACGTCAACGGCGACAAGGTGGCGGACATGGCGATCGGCGTCATCTCGGATACAGCCCTGGTGGCGGGCGACTTCCTGCTCTGACCATACGCGGCGGCCATCCTATGGGCTGGCCGCCGCTTTTTTTGTCGGCCATTGAATTGGGGGTGGCCGCGGCCACGATAAGCTCGCCAGTCTTCGGCTGTAGGGCCATGCAAGCTCGTCACCGCGTCTCCGGCCACGACGGCGTGCAGGCATGAGCAGATCGGAATGCCCTGGGAAGATTCGCGGGTGGAGCGCCATGCGCCGACCCATCGAGAAAAATGGCTCCCTGGACTGGACTCGAACCAGTGACCCGCTGATTAACAGTCAGCTGCTCTACCAACTGAGCTACCAGGGAACATGAGCACCGGATCGCTCCGGGCTGTTGGTGGCGCGGCTTATAGCAACCCCGCCCCGCCCTGCCAAGCCTCACATGCGCTTGCCGCCATGTTTTTTGGCGGTGCGGTCGTGGGGCCTGCCCGTTGGGCGGACCGTTTGGAGGCGCGAGCCGGAATCGAACCGGCGTGCACGGATTTGCAGTCCGCTGCTTGACCACTCAGCCATCGCGCCCCAACGGCGGCCACCGTATATCGTCCGCGGTGAAGCGGGGTCAAGTGATGAACGCAGCTCTTTTCGCCTGGATGCGTGCGGTGTCGCGGCCTTGCAGCGCAGCGGTGAGCATCAGACGGATTGTGTTGCGGCCGCGAAGGCCGATATAACCGCTCGTCTGGACCGCAGCGGTCTTCCGGCTGCCACGGCCCACCGTCCTCAGATGTGCGGATTCCCATGGTCGACTACACAGCCGCCCGCTTCAACATGGTCGAAGGGCAGATCAAGCCCAACAAGGTCATCGACAACGCCCTGCTCGATGCGCTGATGGCATTGCCGCGCGAGCGGTTCGTGCCGGCAGACCGGCGCGGCGTCGCCTATGTCGACGAGGACGTGGCGATCGGCGGCGGCCGCGTGCTGATGGAGCCGCGGGTGCTCGCCCGGATGCTAAACGACGCGCAGATCACCCCCGACAGCCGGGTGCTGATCGTCGGTGCCGGCACCGGCTACAGTGCGGCGATCATCGCCCGGCTTGCGGCCAAGGTGGTGGCGCTGGAGGAAGACAAGGCGCTGGTCGCAACGGCCCGTGCCACGCTGGCCGAACTCGGCGTCCGGGGCGTCACCCTGGTCGAGGGCCGGCTGGCGGACGGCCGGCCGGCCGATGGGCCCTATGACGTCATCCTGGTCGACGGGGCGGTGTCGGAGATGCCGGCGGTGCTGACCGCGCAGCTGGCACCCGGCGGCCGCCTGGTCACCGTGGTGGATGACGGCGACCGCGTCGGCCGTGCTATGCTGTGCTATGCGATCGACGGGGTCGCGTCGCAGCGCGCGCTGTTCGACGCGGCAACGGCGACACTGCCCGGCTTCGAACGCAAGCCGGCTTTCCAGTTCTGAACGCGACGGTGCATCGGGTGCAGCAGTTCGAGATCGACGTGGCGACCTTGGCGGAATGGCGGCGCGATGGCGCCGGTCATTGCGTCGTCGACGTGCGCGAACCGCAGGAGTTGGCGGTGTGCCGGCTCGACGGGACGCTCGACATCCCGATGGGCCAGATTCCGGCACGTCTGGAAGACATTCCGGGTGATCGCCCGGTGATCGTCATGTGTCACCACGGGGGGCGCAGTGCGCAGGTGGTGCAGTGGCTTTCGGCGAGGGGCATGGACAACGTGATCAATCTGCGCGGCGGCATTGACGCCTGGGCGCGTGAGGTCGATCAAACCATGGGACGGTATTGACGATGAAACGGTTTGGACGTCTCGGGCTCTCCACCACGGCACTGTCCGCGGTGTTGCTGCTCACCACCGCCCCGGCCTGGGCCCAGTCGATGACCGAGGCGCTGGCCTCGGCCTACGCCACAAACCCGGCCCTGGCCTCCGATATCGCCAACCTGAAGTCGGTCAACGAAGGCGTCGCCCAGGCGCTGTCGAACTACCGGCCGACGGTCAGCGCCAGCGCCAGCGTCGGCAGCACGTTCTCGAACACGACGAGCAAGGCGCCGCCGCTCGAGACCAATATATTGGGTCAGGTCGTGAGCCCCGGTGGCCGGAAGGGCGACTCGTTGAGCAATGGCGGGTCGGAGGGAAACTGGCACGAGGTGGACCCGGCCACGATCGGCATCACCGTCAACCAGAACATCTACACCGGCGGCCAGATCGAAGCGCTGGTCAACCAGGCCGAGAACACGGTCCAGGCGACCCGCGCGGTGGTGCAGACCACTGAACAGACGGTGCTGCTGGACGCCGCGACGGCCTATGCCGATGTGGTGCAGGCCCAGGCGGCGCTCGACGTGAACCGCACCAACGAATCGCAGCTGGGGCGCCAGTTGCAGGCCACCCAGGACCGGTTCAATGTCGGCGAGGTGACCCGCACCGAGGTCAGCCAGGCCGAGGCCGCCCTGGCCGGCGGCACGGCCGGGCGGATCCAGGCCGAAGGCACGCTACGCGCCGCCCGGGCGACGTTCGAACAGATCATCGGCCAGCAGCCGGGCACGCTGGACACGCCGGCGGTGCCGGGCGGGTTGCCGCCGTCGCTGCAGACCGCGATCCAGAAGGCCCAGGCGAACAATCCCGGCATCGTCGCGGCCGTGTTCACCGAGCGGGCAGCCGCCGACAACATCGACCTGCAATATGGTGCGCTGCTGCCATCACTGAGCTTGCAGGCCCGGATCGAGCGCCAGTACTCCACGGTCGCGCAGACCAACAGCGTCGGTGGACGGCAGATCCGGATCGATACGGCCTCGATCGTCGCGCAGCTCACCGTCCCGCTCTATTCCGGTGGCAACACGGAATCGAAGGTCCGGCAGGCGCGTTATACCCAGGGCCAGCGGCGGATTCAGATCGAAACCCAGCGGCGATCGGCGATCCAGGGCGCCGTGACCGCCTGGGAGCAGCTGGTGACCGCCCGGGCGGCGATCAAGTCGTTCCAGGCCCAGGTCAAGGCCGAGCAACTGGCAGTGGAAGGTTTGCAGCAGGAAGCTGCGGTCGGGTCCGCCACCGTGCTCGACGTGCTGACCGAACAGCAGAACCTGCTCACCGCCTCGCTCAGCCTGGTGCAGTCGCGGCGCAACGAGGTCGTGGCCGGCTACCAGCTGCTGAATTCGGTGGGCACCCTGACCGCGCGAGACCTCGGCCTGCCGGTCAAGGTCTATGATCCGGAGCCGGATTATAAGGCAACCCGCGCCCGCTGGTTCGGCACCTCCGTCGACGAGTGAGCATCGGCCCTGCCGTCCGGCCGGGCCCCGAGTCGTCGCTGCTTTGCAGCGGCCCTCGGAATGCCTATGGTGCGCCGGACTGCAGGCTGAAGGCGGCGACGGATGAGTGACACGAGAGCGCAGCAGGAACCGTCGATGGAGGAGATTCTGGCCTCCATCCGGCGGATGATCACCGAGGAGGACCCGACGCGTGGCCGGGCGGCCGCGGCCGAATCTGCGCGCGACCCGGCCGGAGTTTCGGGCGACGACGACGTTCTGGAACTGACCGAGGCGCTGGACGATCCGCACCCTGCCGCGCCGCACCGGCCTGCGGTGGGTGACGATGAATCAGTGCTGTCCTCGGCCAGCGCCAACGCCGCTTTGGCGGCCCTGGCCCGGCTCAGCGCCGCGGCGCCGCCGGCGGCGGTGACGGCCAAGAGCCTGACCGTGGACGATCTGGTCCGCGAATTGCTGCGGCCGATGCTGAAGGACTGGCTCGACGCCAACCTGCCGCGGCTGGTCGAACAGGCGGTCGAGCGGGAAGTATCCCGCATCGCCAGCGGCGCCGTAGGGCGCTGAGACCTGTCGCCGACACCACCCTCTCTTCATCGCCAAGACTTAAGAATACGGAAGGTTCAGCCATGCTGGACAAGACTTACGGGCCCCGCGAGGTCGAGGCCAGGCTGTATCCCGAATGGGAGCGCAGCGGCGCCTTCGCCAATGACGTCCGCTCCAACGGGGCGCCGTTCACCATCATGATGCCGCCGCCGAACGTGACCGGCAGTCTGCATATGGGCCATGCCTTCAACATGACCTTGCAGGACGTGCTGACGCGCTTCAACCGGCGCCGCGGCCGTGATGCGCTGTGGCAGCCGGGCACCGACCATGCCGGCATCGCCACCCAGATGGTGGTCGAGCGCGAACTGGCGAAAGAGGGCATCAAGCGCCAGGATCTCGGCCGCGACGGCTTCCTGGAGCGGGTCTGGGACTGGAAGGCGCAATCCGGCGGCACCATCACCAGCCAGCTGCGCCGCCTCGGCGCCACGCCGAACTGGGCGCGCGAGCGCTTCACCATGGATGAGGGCCTGTCCCGCGCCGTGGTCAAGGTGTTCGTGCGGCTGCACCGCGAGGGCCTGATCTACCGCGACAAGCGGCTGGTCAACTGGGACCCGAAGCTGCGCACCTCCGTCTCCGACCTCGAGGTCGAGCAGAGGGAGATGAAGGGCCATCTCTGGCATTTCCGCTATCCGATTGACGGCGAGGAGGGACGGTTCATCACCGTCGCCACCACGCGGCCGGAAACGATGCTGGGCGACGCCGCCGTCGCGGTGCATCCGGATGACGAGCGCTACAAGGACCTGGTCGGCAAGAATGCCGTCCTGCCGCTGGTCGGCCGCCTGATCCCGATCGTCGCCGACGAGTATTCCGATCCCGAGAAGGGCTCGGGCGCGGTGAAGATCACCCCGGCGCATGACTTCAACGATTTCGAGGTCGGCCGCCGGCACGACCTGCCGCTGATCAGCATCCTGGACGAGGATGCGCGGCTGAACGACCAGGTGCCGGAGGCCTATCGTGGCCTCGACCGGTATGAGGCGCGCAAGTGCGTCGTCGCCGATCTCGATGCGCTCGGCCTGGTCGAGAAGATCGAAGACCACGTCCACATGGTGCCGCATGGCGACCGCGGCGGCGTGCCGATCGAGCCGTTGCTGACCGAGCAGTGGTATCTGAAGGCCGAAGTGCTGGCCAAGCCGGCGATCGAGGCGGTGGAGCAGGGCAAGACCGTGCTGCTGCCGAAGATGGCCGAGAGCATCTTCTTCGAGTGGATGCGCAACATCCAGCCCTGGTGCATCAGCCGGCAGTTGTGGTGGGGCCACCAGATCCCGGCCTGGTACGGGCCGGACGGGCGCATCTTCGTCGAGGAGAGCGAGGCCGAGGCCAAGGCGGCGGCCGAGAATCATTATGGCGAGCCGGTCGAGCTGACGCGCGAGACCGACGTGCTCGACACCTGGTTCTCCTCCGCCCTGTGGCCGTTCTCGACCCTGGGCTGGCCGGACCAGACGCCGGAACTGCAGCGCTATTACCCCGGCGACGTGCTGATCACCGGCTTCGACATCATCTTCTTCTGGGTCGCCCGAATGATGATGATGGGCATCCACTTCATGGATGAGGTGCCGTTCCGCACCGTGTACTTCCACGCCCTGGTCCGCGATGAGAAGGGCCAGAAGATGTCGAAGTCCAAGGGCAACGTCATCGACCCCCTGGGACTGGTCGACAGCTACGGCGCCGACGCGCTGCGCATGACCATGGTGTCGCTGGCCGCCGGCCGCGACATCAAGCTGGGGCCGCAGCAGGTCGAGGGCTATCGCAACTTCGCGACCAAGCTGTGGAACGCCGCCCGCTTCTGCGAGATGAACGAATGCCGCCCGGTGCCGGGCTACGACCCGGCGGCGAATCGGCTGACGCTGAATCGCTGGATCGTCGGCGAGGTGGTGAAGACGGCGGAGAAGACGGCGGCAGCGCTGGAAGGCTTCCGCTTCAGCGAGGCGGCCTCGGCGCTGTACCAGTTCACCTGGAACAGCTTCTGCGACTGGTATCTCGAATTCGCCAAGCCGGTCTTCTCCGGCACCGACGAGGTCGCCAAGGCCGAGACCCGGGCCACCACGGCCTGGGCGTTGGAGCAGATCCTGCACCTGCTGAACCCGATCATGCCGTTCGAGACCGAGGAGCTGTGGCGGCAGCTGGCGGATCGCGGCGGTGCATCACTGATGACCCAGCCCTGGCCGGAATACCCGGCCGGCTTGGTCGACCCGCAGTCGGCGGCGGAGATGGATTGGGTGGTCCGCCTGATCTCGGCCGTCCGCACCATCCGGTCGGAAATGAACGTGCCGCCGGCGGCGGAGCTGACAGCGACGCTGCGCGACGTCTCGGCGGAGACGACGCGCCGGCTCGACACCCATGGCGCCCTGATCCGGCGCCTGGCGCGGCTGGCCGCGATCACGGTGTCCGACGCGGCGCCGGAGAAGGGTGCCGCCCAGGCGGTAATCGACGAGGCGACGCTGGTGCTGCCGCTGGCCGGGATCATCGATCTCGACAAGGAGCGGTCGCGGCTGGGCAAGGAGATTGAGAAGCTGGCCGGCGAGGTCGACAAGATCGACCGCAAGCTGGGCAACGCCCAGTTCCTGGAAAAGGCGCCGGACGAGGTGGTGGAGGAGCAGCGCGAGCGCCGCGCCGACGCCGAGGCGGCGATCGCACGGCTGCGCCAGGCCCTGGCCCGCGTCGCCGCCTGACCGCGCGGGACTTTCTGAACCTGTCATCCCCGCGGAAGCGGGGATCTCGTCACGTTGGAAACGGGGAGAGATTCCCGCTTTCGCGGGAATGACGACGGGAGAAGAGGGGCGGCCGCTTCAGCTCCCCAGTTCCCGGGCCAGCAACCCGGAGAAGCCGATCGTGGTCCGGTCCCCCAGATAGGGGCCGATGATCTGCACCCCGATCGGCAGCGCGCCTGCCGTTCGGCCGATCGGTGCCACCGTGGCCGGCAGGTTGGCGACGGAGGCCAGGCCGCTCCAGGCCCCCTGCAAGTGATAGGGCGTCTCCTGGCCATCGATGGCCAGGCGGCGCTTGGCGAAATCCGGTTCGTCGAGATGCGGGAAGGCGGCCGTGCCGAAGGGCGGGGCCAGCACCACGTCGACCTCCTCGAACAGCCGGGCCCAGTCGCGGCGGAGATGGGCCTGGGCGTCGAGCGTGTTCATCCACTCATGCGCAGTCACCGGCGGGCCCGGCGGCGGTGCGGCGCGGGTGACCTGGGTCATCAGCATGGTGTGGAACAGGGTCAGCGACCGTGCCAGGTCGGGCAGCCCCGACCGGTCGCGCGACACCCGGGCGCCCGCGGCCTCCAGGGCGCCGGCCAGAACGTCCAGCGCCGCCCGTAGCTCGGAGTCCAGGGGGACGCCGGGGTAGTCGTCCAGGATCAGCACGCGGTGATCCGCCAGGCGGTCGTGCCGCGGCGGCGGCAGGGCCAGCTGCCAAGCCACCGCTTCGCTGTCATCCGGCCCTGCAAGCACGTCCAACGCCAGGGCAAGATCCTCGGCGCTGCGCGCCAGCGGGCCGACCACCGCCATGGCCAAAGGCGCCCCGGTCTCCCTCCCGGGCGGCACGTGGCCGCGGCCGGGAATCACGCCATAGCTGGTCTTGTGGCCGTAGACGCCGCAGAAATGGGCGGGCACCCGGATCGAGCCGCCAAGGTCGGACCCGTATTCCAGCGGCACCATGCCTGCCGCCAGCGCCGCCGCCGCCCCGCCGGAAGACCCGCCGGGCGTGCGGCTCGGATCGTGCGGATTGCCGGTGCGGCCGTAGATCGGATTGGTGGACTGCCAGTCGCCGAGCCAGGGCGGCACGTTGGTCTTGCCCAGGATCACAGCCCCGGCCGCCTTCAGCCGCCGGATGCCGACTGCATCCTCGTGGGCGATGACGTTCGGCACTGCGCCCCAGCTGGTCGGCAGGCCGGCGACATTGTGCGATTCCTTCACCGTCATCGGCACGCCCAGCAGCGGCCGGGATTCGCCACGGGCCAGGGCTGCAACGGCCGCCCGGGCCTGGTCACGGGCACGGTCGAAGTCGCGCACCACCACGGCGTTGATTGGTCCGTCGCGCGCCTCGATGGTCGCGATGGCCGTGTCGCACAGCTCCAGCGCGCCGATCTCGCGGCGGCTCAGGGCACTGGCGAGATCGCCGGCCGTGGCGGTGGCATAGGTGTCGATGCGGGGCTTGGCCAAGCGCAGGCCTCCTCGATGGCTGTCTCTGCCGGAGTTCGGATGTCCATCGAGGGTAGGGAGGCGCCTGAGTCGAGGTCAAGCCCGCTGCCGGCAAAGGCCTCAGGCCGCCAGACGCGGCACCAGCTCGTCCAGTGCGACATGGCCGAGGAAGCCGCCGCCGGTGGTGGCCGGGCGCTCGTCCTCGATCGCATGGGCGAAGATCACAGCGGGGTCGGCCTCCAGTTTCTGCAGATGGGCATGCACCCGCGGATACGCCCGCGCCAGCTCGAACAGGCCGAGATCCTCGCCCCAGCGGGCGATGCCGACCAGATAGGCATCGGAGACCGTCTTGCTGTCGCTGCCGTCCAGCCAGTCCCGGCCGGCCAGCAGCGCCTCGAGATGGGCATAGCCCTTCGCCGTCTTGTCCCGGGCGAGATCGCGCAGCGCCGGCTTCATCGGGTCGCTGTCGGCCAGCTTGTACGCGATCCAGGCGGGCGAGAAGGCGGCGTGGAAGCTGGTGTGGAGGTAGGCCAGCACGCGGTTCAGCCGGTCATGCGCGCGCGTGCCCTGGGGGAAGCCCAGCTCGCGGCCGAGGTCACGGGCAGCCAGATGCTGGAGGATGGCGAAGCTCTCGCTCAGCGTCTCGCCATCCTCCAGCAGCAGCGTCGGGGTTTCGCGGGACGGGTTTACCCGGCCATACAGGGCAGGGCTGGCCAGCATGTCGATCCGGCTCAGCCGATAGGGCTGGCCCAGCCATTCCAGCGCCACGATCGAGCCGAAGGAACAGCCATGGGGAACGCCGTAGAAGAGTATCGGTTCCATTGCTGGGGATCTTTCTGGTGTGTGATTTGCAATGGCTGGATCATGCCGAAGCCGGTATATCTTGTGAAGAAAGCACAATATTGTTGGGTTGTTACAAATTTTATACTGAGGGCGTGGCATGAAGGAGAGTGTTTCGGGCTGCCCGGTCGAGGATGCGATGCGGCTGCTCAGCGGCCGCTGGCGCATCGTGCTGGTCTACAACCTGCTGAACGGGACGAAGCGGTTCAGCGACCTGCAGCGGTTGATGCCGCGGATTTCGCAGCGGATGCTGACGCTGGACCTGCGGGCGCTGGAGGAAGCGGGCTTCGTCTCCCGCACCATCTATCCCGAGGTGCCGCCACGGGTGGAGTACGAGCTGACCGAGGAGGGTCGGCGCCTGCGCGCCGTGGTCGATGCCCTCGGTGAATTCGGCGAGCGCTGGGCCGAGCGCCGCCGCCAGGCCGAGGCGGCCTGACGGCGGGTCGCGTTCCATGCGTCAGCTCGCCTCGCGGTCCAGCAGGGCGCGCTTGCGGGCGACGCCCCAGCGATAGCCGGACAGGGCGCCGTCGGCCCGCACCACGCGGTGGCAGGGGATGGCCATGGCGATGTCGTTGGCGGCACAGGCCTGGGCCACCGCACGCACCGCCTTGGGCTGGCCGATGCGGGCGGCGATGTCGGCAT
>NZ_JBYRFX010000808.1:0-21093 GCF_057815775.1 Inquilinus sp. | reverse complement strand
GACGGCAGCGCGTCGAGCGTGCTGCGCGGCAGGATGTTCGGCAGGCTCAGGATCACGCCGAGGAGGCACACCACCCAGATGGCGACCTTCTTCCACGGGGCGAAATACATCATCGACGGCAAGCTCTCAAAAATCACTCGGCACGGACGGGGCGGACCGGGGACGCCACGCGTGGACGTGGGTCGGCCCGATCTGCCTGGACCGCAGGGCGCGCACGGTACAATGCACGCCACGGTTTAGCTACGCCGAAGTGGATTCCATGTCGACAAGCCGCGCCAGATCGGCCGCCATCTCCGGCGGCACATATTCGACCAGCAGATCCGGGCCGAGGGCCGCGCTGGCGATCGGGCGCCAGCCCCGGGTCGCGGCGACGCTGCCGGCGAAGGCGATGCGGTTCCGCTCGCCGCCGCCGATCACCGGCGCGATGAAGACATGGGCAAGGTCGACCCGCCCGGCCTCCAGCAACAGGCCGAGCAGGCGCGGGCCGCCTTCGACCATGACCGAGGCGACCGGCCGGCCAAGCCGCGCCACCATGGCCGGCCCAACCAGCGCGTCGAACAGGGCGTCGGCGGGCACGCCGTCGGGCAGGGTCACCATGGCGGCCGAGGGCGGCAGCAGCGCCTGTAGCGGGGCCAGCCGGGCCGCGGCCGCCGCCTCGACAAAGAACACGGTCGGGGCATCGGCCGACAGCAGCCCGGCCTTCCAGCGCTCCAGCCGCCGCGGCAGGGCGGCCAGGGCCCGGCCATTCGGGTCGTACACCAGGCGCAACGGCTGGCGGTGGCGCTCGCCCGCCGCGTCGCGCACGGTCAGCGCCGGGTCGTCGGCCAGCACGGTGCCGGCACCGACCAGGATCGCGTCGTATTTCTGGCGCAGCCAATGGGTGTGGGCCCGCGCCGCCTTGCCGGTCAGCCAGCGTTCGGCACCGTCATCATAGGCCAGCTGACCGTCGAGGGTCTGGGCCCATTTCGCCGCCACCAGCGGCCGGCCGAGCCGCTGCCGCAACAGGAAAGGCGTGTGCCAGGCCGCGGCCTCCGCCGCCAGCACGCCGACATCGACCGCGATATCGGCGGCCCGCAGCCGCGCCAGCCCGGCGCCGTCGACCAGCGGATTGGGATCGCGCAGCGCGACGACGCAGCGTGCCAGCCCCACCGACGCCAGCAGATCGGCGCAGGGCGGCTGCCGGCCATGATGGCTGCAGGGTTCGAGGGTGACATAGGCCGTGGCGCCGTGGAGCGCGGAGCGATCGGCCACCGCCTCGATCGCGACCCGTTCGGCATGGCGCTCGCCGATCCGTTCGGTGGCGCCGCGCGACACCACCTGGCCGTCGCGGACGATCACGCAGCCGACCACGGGATTCGGATCCGACAGCCCATTGTGGGTCATCGCCATCCGCAGCGTCTCCAGCATCCAACGCTCATCATCGCCAGACACGGAAACGGAAGGGGCCGCGCTGCGCAGCCCTTCAGGCAGCGTGTCCTGCAGCACGCCACCGAAGCCGAACCCGGGCCGCAGCGAGAGCGCGGCCACCGGGGCCTGCGCCGGTCTGCCGCCCACCGCCTTGGACGTCAAGGCTTGGCCAGACGCCGGAACCCCGCCGCCCCGGCGGCGCGGGGCAGCCGCTCGATCTGGGCGGACAGCTCCGGCAGATCGATCTGGTGGGCGTGCTTCCGGACCTTGGCTTCGAGGTACTGGATGTTGTGTTCGGTGACGAACACGCCGGTCGGCACGATCTCGACCACCTCGATGCCGGCGGCTTCGAGCTGCTTGGCCTTGTCGGGGTTGTTGGTCAGCAGCCGGATCCGGTGGACGCCGAGCGCCTGCAGCATCTGCGCGGCCGGGGTGAAGTCGCGCATGTCGTGCGGGAAGTTCAGCCGCTCATTCGCCTCATAGGTGTCGAGGCCCTGGTCCTGCAGCACATAGGCGTCGAGCTTGGCGTAAAGGCCGATGCCCCGCCCCTCCCGCCGGAGATAGAGGACGAAGCCGCCCTCCTTGCCGATGCGGTGCAGGGCGTCGTTCAGCTGCGGGCCGCAGTCGCAACGCTGCGAACCGAACACGTCGCCGGTCAGGCATTCCGAATGCACCCGCACCAGCGGCGGGTCGCGCCCCTCCGGCCCCAACGCGATGGCGAAATGCTCTTCACCGTCGGCAAAGCCGCGGAAGGTTTTGAAGACACCGGTGCCCGCGCCATCCAGGATGGGGATGGTGACGGTGGTGCGGATCTCGACCGGTGTCTGCATCAGGGTCCTCGCCGGCCGCGCCGCGACCGAGCCACGTGAAGTCTGGGCCTCAATATCGGTCGGCAACCGGCACATTCCCAGCCCCGCCGAACGGAAACCCGCCATGCGGCGGCGAGATGCGCCCATATCGCCGAACATATGCCCCGATGCAAGGCCGGACTGGCGGCCCGGCAAGAGCTACGGCGACAGGTCGCGGATCTCGTGCACCGACGCGATCCGCGTGCCGTCCCAGTGATAGGTCAGGTGCCGTTCCTGCCGCACCGGGGTCAGCACGGTGTGCGGCCGGAACACGGCGGCGCATTGCCCGCCGGCGTGGCGGACGCTGTCATAGGCGATGCCGTGGGAGCCCGCATCACGTAGCCTGCGCCCCAGCGCTTGGCCGGCAGCATAGTCGACGGGGTCGTAGACATCAGGCAGTTCGGCACCGAGGCCGCGGATGTCGTGCAGGTCCCCCGACAGCCGGTTGACCAGGACCCGCATGTCGATCGTGGTCGGCGGCGTCGCCGTCGCGGCGAAGAAGCGGCTGCGGTGATGGCTGGTCTCCGCCACCGCCGTCGCCAGCGCCGCGGCACCGTAATAGGCGCCGTAGGTGCCGTCGGTGAAGCGGCTGCCATCCGGGTGCAGATGGGTGAAGGCGGCCATGATGAAGCTGGTGCCCGGGCCGCTCATCCGCTCCTCCGGCGGAATCAGCGCGATCTCCCCGGCCTGGTCGCGCAGCCGGTCGTTGGTCAGGGATTCCAGCGCGATCAGCGCCTCCCAATCCTCCGGCGGGGCGATGCGCTCGAACAGGTCGATCGGCGGAAACCGGCTGGGGATGATGCGCCAGCACGACTCCCAGTCGACGGGGCGGACCGCCGGGATCAGGCTCGACTGCGTCAGGCCCAACCGCCGCGCTCCGCATCCAGGTAGCGGCGCACCACGAACAGGTCGGCGACATGGCCCGACAGCATGCGGTCGAGCGCCGACCGGCCGCCGAAGGGCGAGGCCAGGTTCGGCCGCCGCACCCAGCCATCGGCCAGGCCGGCATCCTTGAACAGGATCTGCAGCGCCCGGTAGATGCCGAGGATGTAAGAGATCCGCTCCAGCGTGTCTGGCGACGGGTGGCCGGCGGCGCCGGATTTCCAGCGATAGAAGGTCGCCTTGGAGGGGCGGCCGAGCAGCACGCGCTTCTCCTCGTCCTTCAGCCCCCAGGCCTCGGCGATGGCGAAGAACGCATTCAACCCCGCACGGGCCATCCGCCCTTCCTCGCCGCGCGGCAGGGCCACAGCCCGTTGCGCCTCCATCATCGCCTCTCCAATTCATCTCATTTGAGATCATTAGTCTCATTTGAGATGAAATATAAGTGCGATTGCGTCGGATGGCAAGCCCTCGCCGTTGCGCATCGCTCGCCTGCGTTTCGCGCCGATTGACGAAGCGCACCGGCCATGTCTGAGTTATCGTCATGAACGCGAACCGTCCGATGATCACTGCGACCACCAAAACGATTACCGCCACCACTGGCGGGTCGTGCGGGGGTCGTGTGCGCTGATCGGATAGCGCCTCACCGATCCACCAAAGGGCCCCGCCGGCAACGGACGGGGCCCTTGGTCTTTCTGGGTCTCCCTGCGCCGGTCCTCACGCAACGGAGACTTCTCATGGACGACAACGATCACCGCAGCCTCGGCAACCGCCTCGACCTGTTCCACCAGCAGGAGGACGGCCCCGGCATGGTGTTCTGGCACCCACGCGGCTGGGCGCTGTACCGGGTGGTCGAAGACTACATGCGAAGGCGCATGGCCCGGGCCGGCTATCGCGAGGTGCGCACACCGCAGATGATGGCGCGCAGCCTGTGGAACCGCAGCGGCCATTGGGAGAAATTCGGCGCCCAGATGTTCGCCCTGGCGGATGAGGGCCGGATGATGGCGCTGAAACCGATGAGCTGCCCGGGCCATGTCCAGATCTTCAACAAGCGCGTGCGGTCGCATCGCGAGCTGCCGATCCGCTATTTCGAGTTCGGCGCCGTGCATCGCAACGAGCCGTCCGGCGCACTGCAGGGGCTGATGCGCGCCCGCGCCTTCGTCCAGGACGACGCCCATGTGTTCTGCCTGGACGACCAGATCGAGGCTGAGGTCTCCCGGTTTTGCGACCTGCTGCGCCAGGTCTATGCCGATTTCGGCTTCGCCGGCTTCGACGTGGCCTTCGCCACACGGCCGGCGCAGCGGGCCGGGTCGGATGCAGTGTGGGACCGGGCCGAGGCGGCGCTGGCGCAGGCGGCGCGGGGGGCCGGCCTGGAGTTCGAGACCCTGCCGGGCGAAGGCGCCTTCTATGGGCCGAAGCTGGAATTCCATCTGCGCGACAACCGCGGCCGGCGCTGGCAATGCGGCGTGATCCAGCTCGACTTCGTGATGCCGGAGCGGTTGGGCGCCACCTATGTCGACGACCACGGCGAACGCGTGGTGCCGGTGATGCTGCACCACGCGGTGCTGGGTAGCCTGGAGCGCTTCATCGGCATCCTGCTGGAGCATCATGACGGCCGCCTGCCGCTGTGGCTGGCGCCGGAGCAGGTCGTCGTCGCCTCGATCGGGGCGGATGACGTCGCCCCGTCCTGCCGCGTCGCGGAGGCGTTCGAGGAGGCCGGGCTGCGCGTCGCCCTGGATGCACGGCCGGAGCGGCTGTCGCGCAAAATCGTCGACGCACGCGAAGATGGCATCCCGGTGCTGGCCGCCATTGGCGCCCGGGAGGCGCGGGACGGCACGGTGGCACTGCGGTTCCGCGACGGAAGGCAGGAATCGATGCCGCTGGCGGGCGCAATCGCCCGGCTGCGCGCGGAGGCGGTGTCGCCAGCGGAGCCCCCTGCCCTTGCCGCCTAGGATATTCGGGGGCGCGGCAGTTTGGGCTTTGCCGCGCCCCGGTTCGGCGCCAAGATCCGCCCGTCCCGTAACGCCGCAGATCGTCGGAGAAAGTCGATGGCCAGCACCTCCTCGGCGGCGGCGGACGGTCGCCTGCACCGTGTCCTCCGCCATCTCGGCAAGGAGATTCGCCACGTCCTGCCGCCGACCCTGTTCTTCCTGGTCGGCTTCAACCTGATCGTGTTCACGCAGAACCTGGTGCTGTCTGAACACCTCGCCCGGTCGGTCAACTTCCTGGTCGCGACCACGGCGGCGCTGGTGGTGGGCAAATCCGTGCTGGTCGCCGACAAGATGCCGTTCCTGCGCCGCTTCGACAACGCGCCGCTGATCCAGCCGATCCTGTTCAAGAGTTTCGTCTACTGGGCCTTCGTCTTCATCGCCCGGCTGCTGGAAGCCTTCATCCACTACGCCGTGGATACGGGCCGGATCGGTGGCTTCGGTGCCGATCTGCTGGAGAATTTCTCCTGGAATCGCTTTCTCTTCATCCAGACTTGGATCCTGGTGCTATTCCTGATCTACACGGCGGCCGCTGAGCTGAACGAACTGTTCGGCGACGGCGAGCTGTGGCGGATCCTGTTCCGGCACCGCTCTTCCGATCTCAAGCAGACGCGGCGGCAGCGCATCCGCACGCTGGCACGCCTGAGCCATCTGACCCAGGCACAGTCGATCTCCGCCCTGAACGATCCCGCCACCCCCGCCCATCGCGAGCTCGTCGGCCGGATCGATCGAAGGGCGCAGGACACCGGCGCGCGGCGCAGCATGGCTGGCCGCTGAATGCGGCGGTTCATCACGGGCTGACAGTCGCGCCGCAGGCGCTATTGTGCCGGCAGACTGCTTGAAGCGATCCTCATGTCCCGACTGACGTCCCTGGCCTTTTCCGGGCTTGCCCTTCTGACCACCCTGCTGATGGCGAATGCCGGCCGCGCCGCCGGCGCCGATGTCGAGGCGACCCTGGCCGTCGACGGGGTTGCCCGCAGCTACATCCTGCATCTGCCACCGGCCGCCACGGGCAGCGAATCATTGCCGCTGGTGATCGTGCTGCATGGCGGCGCCGCCAATGCCGCCAGCGCCGTCGCCCTGACCGGCTTCAGCGCCGAGGCCGATGAGGAAGGCTTCGTCGTCGCCTATCCCAACGGCACCGGCCGCGCCAAGCCGACCGCCGAGACCGCCAACCAGTTCAGCTGGAATGCCGGCGATTGCTGCGGTTCGGCGATGCGGCAGGAGGCCGACGATATCGGTTTCGTGCGGGCGCTGGTGGCCAGGATCGAACAGGACCACGCGATCGATCAGCGGCGCATCTACGCGGCCGGCTTCTCTGCCGGCGGCATGATGGCCTACCGCCTGGCCTGCGAGGCCGACGATCTCTTTGCCGGCGTGGCCGTAGTCTCGGGCGCCATCCTGGTGCCGTCCTGCACGCCGAAGCAGCCGGTCTCGGTGATCGACATCCACGGCACCGACGACACCGCCGTCCCGATCGACGGCACCCCGGAGCGAGAGAGCTACGCCCGGGCCAAGTTCCCCCCGGTGCGGGAATCGGTGGCGTTCTGGGCCGCTTTCAACGGCTGCAAGGCGGAGCCGGTGGCGCGGGAATCGGTGCCGGGCGTCCAGGCGCAGGATTACCCGGATTGCCGCGACGGCACCGCGGTGCGCTATGACGTGGTCGATGGAGGCTATCACGCTTGGCCGGATGGCAGCGTGACCCGCGGCTTCGTCGCCACGCCGCGGATCTGGCATTTCTTCGCCGACCATCCGCGACCGTAGCCGGACCGATCACTCCGGCAGGCCGAGGTCGCGCCGCAACTGCGCTGCCGTGTCATCCCCGGCAGCCAGGGCTTGGCCTTGCAGCCGGGCGACGGCGCGGATCGACAGCGCGTTGGTCAGCAGCAGCGCCTCCGCCCGTACGAGATCCTCGACCATAAGCGGCCGTTCCACCGCCTGCAGCCGCCCGCGAACCTCCGCCCGCATGATCCCGGGCAGGGCGCCTTCCGCGGGCGGCGGCGTCACCCAGACCCCGTCGATCCAGGCGAACAGGTTGGCGATGGTGGTTTCCGCCACCCGGCCGTCGGTGTTCAGCATCACCGCGTCGTCGGCGCCCTGCCCTGCAGCCTCGCGCCGCGCCAGCACCGCGTCGAGGTAGTTGAGCGACTTGACCCGGCTGAGCGGGGAATGCTGGTTGCGGCAGGTGCTGCGGGCGACGACCAGCGTTACCGGACTCTGCGGCGAAGCACCGGCATGGCCGGCCACCAGCACCGTCGGCACCGGGTTCGGTGGCGGCAGCACGCCGCGCGGTCCTGGGCCGCGGCTGACGGTCAGGCGCAGGGCCCCGCGGTCGATCCCTTCCGCGGCGATGATGGCAGCGCAGGCATCGGCCAGGGCGGCGCCATCGAAGGGCAGCGGAATCCCCAGCACGGCGCAGCCATCGGCGAGGCGCGCCAGATGCCGGTCCAGCCAGACGGCGGCGCCGTCCTGCACCCGGATGGTCTCGAACAGCCCGTCGCCGAGGGTGAAGCCGCGATCGGCAGGGTCGATCCGCGCCGCATCGGCCGCCAGCATTCGCCCGTTCAGCCAGGGCATCAGCCGGCCCCCGCCAGCGCCTGCAGCAGCTGCCGCACCTTCACCATCGCCTCGTCATACTCTTCATCCGGATCGGAATCGTAGACGATGCCGCCGCCGGCCTGGGCCGCGACCTGGCCGTTGGCGCCGCACAGCGTGCGGATCACGATGCTGGAATCCATCGAGCCGTCGAAGCCGAGATGGATCACCGACCCGCAATAGGGCCCGCGCCGCGCCGGCTCGAGCATGCGGATGATCTCCATCGCCCGGATTTTCGGCGCGCCGGTGATCGACCCGCCGGGGAAGCAGGCGCGCAGCAGGTCGACCGCACCATGCCCCGCGGCCAGTCGCCCTTCCACCACCGACACCAGGTGGTGGACGCGCGGAAAGCTCTCCAGCCCGCACAGCACCGGCACCCGCACGGTGCCGACGGCGCAGACCCGGGACAGGTCGTTGCGCAAGAGGTCGACGATCATCAGGTTCTCGGCCCGGTCCTTGGTGCTGGCCTGCAGCTCGGCCGCCAGGGCGGCATCCGTCGCTGGGTCGACACCGCGCGGCCGCGTGCCCTTGATCGGCCGGGCCTCGACCCGCCCATCGGGATCGACCGACAGGAACCGTTCCGGCGAAGCGCTGGCGATCCAGCGGCCCGCCCCGAAATCGAGGAAGGCGGCGAAGGGCGCCGGCGACAGCGCCCGCAGCCGCCGATGCAGCGTGAACGGGTCCAGCCCGTCCGGCAAATCGGCCAGGAAGCGCTGGGTCAGGTTGGCCTGGTAGATGTCGCCGGCGGCGATCCAGTCCCGGATGCGCCTGACACCGTCGCGATAGGCGTCCGCCGGGGTTTCCGCCCGCCAGATGCCGTGCAGCGCCACCTCCGGCGGTGGCAGCGGCGGGGCGGCGGCGATGGTGCCGGCCAGATCGTCGGCCCGGGACGCGGCCCGCCGGCTTTGCGCAGCAGCCTCCGTCTCGGGCCAGCCGGTCGACAGCACGAAGGCCCGCTGCTCCAATGCGTCGAACACGGCGACGCAGTCATACAGGCCGAACGCGGCATCCGGCAGGTCCAGCCCTTCGGCCCGGGGCGCCGGCATCCGGTCCACGAAGCGCCCGGCCTCATAGCCGAGCCAGCCGATCGCCCCCGGCCCGAGCGGCGGCAGGCCATGGCCCGGCTCGATCCGGTAGCGCGCCAGCAGGTCGGCCAGGGTGGCGAAGGGATCCGCCGCATCCTCCCCGGCCGCGACCTCGACCCGCCGGAACGGATCGGCCGCGACCAGCGACCACCGGCCGCGCACGCTATCGACCAGGGCGGAATCGAGCAGCACCGGCCAATCGCGATGCCGGATCGCGGCGAAGGCCTCGACCGGGTCGCGCCAGGGGATCGGCCGGCACAGCAATGGCGACATCGCGGCGGCTGCCGCGGACGATGGAGGGAACGGGGTGGCCAGACGATCGTTCACGTTCAAAAGCGGGCTCTGTGACGGTCGGCCCGAACCTAGCATGCGGCGGATGCGGATACAGCCGGTCCGCCGCGCCTTCGGGAGACGGCCATGGAATACGTTTCGCGCGCGGTCTTCTTTCTCGTCAGCGTCATCCTGATGCTGCTGGCGGGCGGTTTGATGGCCTATGCGGTCTATTCGGTGTGGATGACGCTGCAGACGCCCGAGGCCGCGACCGACACCGCCCTGCTCGACGTCATCGGCTATCTCATCATCGCCATCGCGGTGTTCGACGTCGCCAAATACCTGCTGGAGGAAGAGGTGCATCGCGGCCAAGAGCGGCGGCGCACCTCCGAGGTCCGGAAAAGCCTGACCAAGTTCATGTCGACCATGGTCATCGCCGTGTTCCTGGAGGCGCTGGTGACCATCTTCAAGGTCGCGCGCGACGACGTGAACCTGATGCTGTACCCGACCGCCCTGATCGTGGCCGGCACCGGCATGATGCTCGGTCTCGGCCTGTTCCAGCGGCTCAGCGCCTCGGTGGAGCAGGATGTCGAGGGCGGCACCGTCGATGACGGGCAGGACGACCGCAAGTCCGGCACGCCTCGGCGCCGGCGATCGAAGCCCGCCCTGCCCTGACGCCTGCCGTCAGATACCCGAGCCGGCAATGGTATCCGGCCCCGGCCGGGCGGTGCCGTCGGGCCGCAGCCGCAGCAGCCATTCGCGGCCGACCTTCACCATCGGCTTGCCGTCATATTCGACGATGTCGGCGGTGGCGTAGGTCTCGCTCCAGCGCTCCGGCAGGAAGCTGCCGGTGCCGACCACGTCGATCGGCGCGCGCGCCAGCGCCATCACCCGGCACTTGGCCGGGCTGAAGCCGCTGGACACCACGATGCGGACCTTGCCGAAGCCGGCCTCGTCCAGCTTGTCGCGCAGATGGTGGATCGCGGCGGCCGAGACACCGGTGCCGATCAGATGGCGCAGTTCTTCTTCGCTGCGATAGCCGCGCACCGCCTCCGGCACGTGCCGTTCCAGCACGGCATAGGATTCGCCGGGGTCCAGCCCTTCCATGTAGCGGCCGCCGCCGGTGTCGATGCGCACGGACAACCGCCCGGCCGCGGCCATGTCCGGGAAGCGGCGGCAGACCTCCAGCCCGTCGCTGACCTCGCGGGCGAAGTAATCGACCAGCACGGTCAGCGAATCGTCGGGGAAGACCTCGTGGAACATCTCGGCCGCCCGCACGGTCGAGCCGGCATAGCCGATCAGGGCGTGTGGCATGGTGCCGAAGCCGGCCGGCTGGCCGAAGAAATGCGCCGTCGCATCGGTGGCGTTGCCGATGAAGCCCTTGGCGTCATGCTTGCGCTTGGCGCGGGCGGACCCGACGCTTGCGGCATAGGCCATCTCCTCCGCCATCTCGGTCCCGGCGCAATGCCGGGCATCCATCGCCAGGAAGCCTGCGCGGGGCAGCTCGGCACACATGGTGTAGGCGTTGTAGGCAGCGACGCAGGCGGGGCCCAGCTTCTGCAGCAGCACCGTCTCGCAATCGACGAGATGGCGCAGCGGGCCGGTGATGTAGAGCATCGGCTCGCCGGAGCCGACCCATTTGCCTTCGCGATAGCGCAGGTCGATCTCGACCGCGAAGCCCCGCTCCTGCGCCACCTGCTGCAGCCATTCGATCGCTAGCCGCGGCGCGGACACCACCGGCCGCCGCATGAAGATGGCATAGGTGACGCGGGTGTCGCCGAAGCGCTCCACGATTCCCTTGGTGCGCATGAAGTACTTGTCGGTCCAGCGTGACAGATCGTCGACCGAAGGGATCATGGCCACCATTCCTTTGACGAACAGGGGGCTGGGCGGCCGGCCAACCACCGCAAGGCGGGGCCGGCCGGCACCGGTTGTTATTCCGCCGCTGCGGCGCGGCGGGCCGCGTCCCGGGTGCTGCGTTCCTGCTTCAGCTTCTCGGCGATCAGGAAAGCGAGCTCGAGCGACTGGCTGGCGTTCAGCCGCGGGTCGACCGCGGTCTGGTAGCGCAGCGACAGCGCCTCGTCGGTGATCGCCTGGGCGCCGCCGGTGCATTCGGTGACGTCCTGGCCGGTCATCTCGAAATGCACGCCGCCGGGATGGGTGCCCTCGGCCCGGTGCACGTCGAAGAAGTCCCGCACCTCGGACAGGATCCGGTCGAACGGCCGGGTCTTGTAGCCGGAGGGCGAGGTGATGGTGTTGCCGTGCATCGGGTCGCAGCACCAGACCACGTTGCGGCCTTCGTCCCGCACCCGGCGCAGCAGCGGCGGGAACTTGTCGGTGACCTTGTCAGCACCCATGCGCACGATCAGGGTCAGCCGGCCCGCCTCGTTCTCCGGGTTCAGCGCGTCGATCAGCCGGATCAGGTCGTCGGGGTCGAGCGACGGGCCGCACTTCAGGCCAAGCGGGTTCTTCACCCCGCGCAGGAACTCGACATGCGCGCCATCGGCCTGGCGGGTGCGATCGCCGGCCCACAGCAGATGGGCGGAGACGTCGTACCAATCGCCCGTGGTGCTGTCGACGCGGGTCAGCGCCTGCTCATAGGGCAGCAGCAGCGCCTCATGGCTGGTGTAGAAATCGGTCTCGCGGATCGCCGGCGTGGTCTCGGCATTGACGCCGCAGGCCGCCATGAACTCCAGCGCCTCGTCGATCCGGCTGGCGAAGGCCTCGTAGCGTTCGCCCTGCGGCGACCGGGTGACGAAGCCGAGATTCCACTGATGCACCTTGTGCAGGTCGGCATAGCCGCCCTGGGCGAAGGCGCGCAGCAGGTTCAGCGTGGCGGCCGACTGGTTGAAGGCCTGCACCATCCGTGCCGGGTCCGGCACGCGGGACGCCTCGTCGAAATCGACGCCGTTGATGATGTCGCCGCGATAGGAGGGCAGCGTGACGCCGTCGATCGTCTCCAGATCGGCGGAGCGCGGCTTGGCGAACTGGCCGGCCATGCGGCCGACCTTCACCACCGGCAGGCCGCCGCCGAAGGTCAGCACCACCGCCATCTGCAGCAGCACGCGGAAGGTGTCGCGGATCTTGTCCGGGTGGAATTCGGCGAAGCTTTCGGCGCAGTCGCCGCCCTGCAGCAGGAACGCCTTGCCGTCGGCCACGCGGCCGAGCGCCGCCTTGAGCGAGCGGGCTTCGCCGGCGAAGACCAGCGGCGGGTACTTCGACAGGGTCTGTTCCGCCGCCGCCAGCTTGGCCGCGTCGGGATAGTTCGGCATCTGCTTCACCGGCTTCGCGCGCCAGGACTCAGGGGTCCACCGTTCCGCCATCACCGTCACTCCACACCTTTCGATCATGCCCGCCGCCATCTGTTGCACAGGCGGGCATGGACCGGATGCGAGGCTATACGCCCGCCCACCCGTCATTTCCAGCGTCGCAGCGCCGGGCCCGGCTGGCAAGGATCGCAATCATTCTCCGTTGCACACCTCGCATTCTCGCCAGGGATGGCGGTATTTTAGCGACATGCGTCCGTTCGCCCCGGCGCGGCCATGATTGCGGTGCATCTGTGGCGGGG
The DNA here is from genome assembly GCF_057815775.1 of Inquilinus sp. Lineage (NCBI taxonomy): Bacteria > Pseudomonadati > Pseudomonadota > Alphaproteobacteria > Rhodospirillales > Rhodospirillaceae > Inquilinus > Inquilinus sp. The sequence continues at coordinate 8,453 of NZ_JBYRFX010000808.1, read as the reverse complement.
GAGAGATCAGGGAGTTCCGATGATGCGTGCCCTATCGGCCTTGGCCGCCGTGATCCTGCTGGCGGCCGGCCCTGCCATGGCGGACGACATGGTGCTGAAGTTCACCACCGACAGCATCGGCAAGGCGCTGAAGAACACCGGCCATGGCGACTACACCGTCGACAAGGACGAGTCCGGCGACCCGAGGCTGACACTGTCCGGCGGCGACAGCGGCGCCGATAACATCCGCATCTACTTCTTCGAGTGCAACGCCAAGGGCCTGTGCGAAGACATCATGCTGCAGGGCAATTATTCGACCGAGAAGACGGTCTATGCCAGCGTGATCAACGCCTGGAACTCCGACAACCGCTGGACCCGCGCCTACATCAACAGCGTCAAGGCGCCGGTGCTGGAAATGGACATCAACGCCACCGGCGGCATCGGCAAATCGGCCATCGAGGTGCTGCTGAACACCTATTTCTCCGCCGTATCCGACTTCGCCACCCATATAGGCGTGAAGCAGTAGGACCGGACGGAGCGTCTTCCGCCGCGCGCTATCGCGGCCGGTCCGTGGCGATCAGCAGGAAGGGCGGCCCCCGGCGTTCCTGTTCCAGCGCCGGCCGGGCCGCCAGCGCCTCGGGCACCGGCCCGGGCTCCTCCAGCCGTGCCAGCACCAGCCCGGCACCGATCAGGGTGCCGACATAGGTCTGGATCGTGCGGTGATGCTTGATCACGCCGTCGACGAACCAGCGGGTCTGCCGCGGCCCTTCCTCGCCATAGCGGTCGACCCGCCAATGCAGCCGTCGCCCTTCGGCATCACATTGCCACTGGCTGCCGCCCAGCGCCGTGCACATCGGATGTTCGACCGAAAAGGCGAAGCGGCCGCCGGGCGCCAACGCCGCCGCGATCCGCCGGACTGCGGCCGGATAGTCCGCGACATAGTGCAGGGCGAGCGACGACACGATCAGGTCGAAGCCACCCTCGCCCATCGCCACCGTCTCGATCGAGGCCTGCTCGTAGCAGATGGCGGGATCGGCGGTGCGGCGCCGGGCCTCGGCCAGCATCTTGGCCGAGACGTCGACCGCCAGCACCGAGGCCGCGCCCTGCACCCGGGCGGCGCGGGCGAAGTTGCCGAAGCCGCAGCCGAGATCGAGGATGCGCAGGCCGGCCAGCGACGCCGGCAGCAGCCGGGCGAAGGCCGGCTGCTCCAGCACCGCGTTCAGCCCGCTTTCGCTTTCGCGCAGGGCCGCATAACCGGCGAAGAACGCCGGATCGTCATAGACGTTCTGCGGTCCGTCCGTCATGGCCTGACCGTCACTGCTTGACCGTCACTGCGCCAGGCCGGGGCTGGCCGGGCGTTCGACCTTGCTGCGCATGGTGACGAATTCCTCCGCCGCGGTCGGGTGGATGCCGATGGTGGCGTCGAACTGCGCCTTGGTGGCACCGCAGGTCAGGGCGATCCCCAGCCCCTGGGTGATCTCCGGCGCATCGCTGCCGACCATGTGGCAGCCCAGCACGCGGTCGGTCTTGGGGTCGACCACCAGCTTCATCAGCGTGCGCTCTTCCCGGCCCGACAGGGTGTGGCGCATCGGCCGGAACACGGCGCGGTAGACGTCGACCTCGCCGTATCGCTCCCGCGCCGCGGCTTCGGTCAGCCCAACCGTGCCGATCGGCGGGTTCGAAAACACCGCCGTCGGGATGTTCTCATAGGACGGCACCCGCGGCCGGCCGCCGAACAGGGTGTCGGCCAGGGCGTGGCCTTCGGCGATCGCCACCGGGGTCAGGTTCACCCGGTCGGTGACGTCGCCCAGCGCGTAGATGTTGGGCACGCTGGTGCGGTACTGCTCGTCGACGACGATCGCGATATCGGCGTCGCGGGCGATGCCCAGGGCCTCGAGCCCCAGCCCCGCCGTGTTCGGCTTGCGGCCGGTGCAGTACATCACGCCATCAGCGGCGATGACTTCCCCATCATTCAGGCTCACGGCGAGGTGCTGACCGACCTTGGCAATGCCCTCGACCTCGGCGCCGAGGCGCAGCGTGATCCCGGACTTGCCCATCTCGGCGGCAAGATGCACGCGCAGGTCGTCATCGAAGCCGCGCAGCACCATGTCGCCGCGATGCACCAGCGTCACCTCGGCCCCCAGGCCGTGGAAGATGCCGGCGAATTCGACCGCGATGTAGCCGCCGCCGACGATGACGATGCGCTGCGGCATCCGCTCCAGATGGAACGCCTCGTTCGAGGTGAAGGCGTGCTCCTTGACGCCGGGACGGTCCGGCAACACCGGCCAGCCGCCGGTCGCGACCAGGATGCGGTCGGCGGTCACGCGCTTGCCGCCGACATCGATGGTGTGGGCGTCCACCAGCACGGCCCGGGCGTCGAACATGGTGACGCCGGCATTGGTCAGCAGGGTGCGGTAGATCCCGTTCAGCCGGCCGATCTCGGCATCCTTGCGGGCGATCAGCGTCGCCCAGTCATGCGTCGCGCCGGGGACGGTCCAGCCGAAGCCGGCGGCATCCTCGAAATCGGCGGAGAAATGCGCCGCCATGGCCAGCAGCTTCTTCGGCACGCAGCCGACATTGACGCAGGTGCCGCCCCAGTAGCGTTCCTCGGCGATGCCGACCCGGGCGCCGTGCTGGGCCGCGATCCGGGCTGAGCGGACGCCGCCCGATCCGCCGCCAATGACGAAGTAGTCGAAATCGTAGCTGGCCATGATTGAGTCCCGGGGGATACGAAGCGAAACCGCGGATGTGGTCTGGCCAGGCGGCCAGTACCAACGGGATTTGCACATGACAGGATGCCGGCGCAAGATCCCCGGCACAACAACGCGACACCATGGCCCCCGATCTTCGCCGCCGGATCCACGCGATCCTCGACCCCAACGGGCGCAGCCGCCTGGCCGTCGCAGCCCGCACCGCACAGATCATCGCGGTGATCACGGGCCTCGTCCTGGCTGCCCTCAGCACCGAGCCGACGGTGCCGATCGAGGCCGATATGCTGCGCCTGCCCTTCATCTTCCTCGTGATCGTCTTCGCCATCGAATACGGGCTGCGGCTGTGGACCGCGATCGAGGCGCCGGGTCGCGCCGACCGGTCGGCCTGGGCGGTGCGGCTGCGCTGGGCGCTGTCGCCCACCGGGTTGATCGACGCCGCCGCCCTGCTGCCGATCGTGCCGATCCTGGTGCAGCCCGGCGCGACGATGCTGCAGACTGCGGCCGGCGGGATCGAGATGATCTGGGTGCTGAAGCTGATCCGTTACGTCCCCGGCATCGCCGTGCTCGGCCGTGTCCTGCGCAACGAGCGGCAGACGCTGAGCGGCGTCATGCTGATGTTCGGCTCGGTCGTGGTGATCGCGGCGACGCTGGCGCATCTGGTCGAAGGTGCCGCGCAGCCCGCCCATTTCGGCAGCAGTCCCCGGGCACTGTGGTGGGCGATGGCGACCCTGACCACCACCGGCTACGGCGACGCCGTGCCGGTCACCCCGCTCGGCCGGATGCTGGGCTCCACGGTGATGATCGCGGGCATCATGGTGCTGGCGCTGCTCGCCGGTATCCTCGCCACCGGCTTTGCCGACGAGATCCGGCGGCGCGATTTCGTGCGGATCTGGGCGCTGGTGGCGGAGGTGCCGTTCTTCCGCACCGCCGGCGCCGCCGCGATCGGCGAAATCGCCCGGGCGCTGCGGCAGAAGGAGGTTTCCGTCGGCGGCACCATCATCCGCCGCGGCGAGGTCGGCGACTGCATGTATTTCATCGTCCGGGGCGAGGTCGAGGTGCGCCTGCCCGAGCCGGTGATCCTGGCCGAAGGCTCCTTCTTCGGCGAGGTCGCGCTGCTGCACGACGGGCTGCGCACCGCCACCGTGGTGGCGCACACCGCCTGTTCGCTGCTGGTGCTCGACGCCGCCGATTTCCGCTACATGGCGGGCCAGCGCCCGGATCTGGCCGAGGCGATCGCCGAAGAAGGGCGCCGCCGCACCGCGCCGTCGAACCCTACGGCTTGACCAGGCGGAACAGCAGCTTGTCTTCCGCCCCATAGGTCACGGCGTCGATCAGCCTGGGATAGTAGCGCGGGTCCTTCGGCACCGGCACGAAGCCGTCGAAGCCGAACTTCTTCAGCGACACCGAGAACCCTGCCGCCGTGAACGCCGCGGCATAGTCGTCCGGCGACCGGTCCTGCACCGGTGCATTGGTGATCCCGGCAATCAGGGTGCGCCAGCGCGGCCACAGCGGGCTATCGGTGTGGCAGCCGGTGACCGCGTAGTAGACGCCGCCGGGCCGCAGCGCCCGGAATATCTGGGTGGCATGATCGGCGATGTCGGGCAGCAGGTAGATCACCTCATAGCTGAAGGCGATGTCGAAGCCGCCGGCCCAGGGGGCCAGGTCGGTGGCCACGCGGTGGTCGACCGGCAGGTCGCCCTTCGCCGCTTCGGCCGCGGCGATCGATTCGGTGGCAATGTCGACGCCGAGTCCCGACCGGAACGGCCGCGTCGCGTGCAGCAGCTGTAGGAAGTCGCCGCGGTTGCAGCCGAAATCGAGGACGTCCCTGTCGGCCAGGTCGGTTTCCGGCACGAGGCCGATGAAATGCCGCCAATACGGCCGGTGGCCATCCGCCATCGCGACTTCGCGGTCGCGATCGGCATGCCAGGTGCCGTAATTCGCCTGGGCGGTGGTCATGGCGCTGTCTCGCTGTCCGGTGGGCGGCGCCGGATCAGGGCCGGCCCGCTGGGAAGAGCGCGACTGTATCGCCGCGCTTCCATGTCGTCACCCGCCGGATCGACAGGGACGTCTACGCCTTGCGCAGCACCTCGACCCCGCCATCCGCGCCACCGACGATCGCCGGCTCCGCGCCGCCGAGGAACAGTCCGGTCTCGACGACGCCGGCGATCGTCTTGATCCGGGCCTGCAGGCCCAGGGGGTCGCGGATCGGCGCGAAGCCGCCGCAGTCGAGGATCAGATTGCCGCCATCGGTGCGGATCGGCGCGCCGTCGCCTCCCAGCCGAACATGGTGACCTCGACCGGCAGCGGCGCCTTCTCGCCCAGCGTCCCGACGATCTTGGAGGCGTCGACCACGGCGATGAAGCGGCCCGCGGCCTCGGCGACGATCTTCTCGCGCAGCAGGGCGGCGCCCAGCCCCTTGATCAGGCGCAGCGTGCCGCGTTCGACCTCGTCGGCGCCGTCGATGCAGAGGTCCAGCGCCTCGGTCTCGGCGAAATCCGTCAGCGGAATGCCGAGCTCGCGCGCCCGCGCCGCCGTCTGCTCCGAGGTCGGGATGCCGGTGACCCGCAGCCCCTCCTGCCGGATCCGCCGGGCCAGGGCTTCCAGCACCCAGCGCACCGTCGAGCCGGTGCCGAGCCCCAGCCGCATGCCGTCCTCGACCAGGGCGGCCGCGGCGTCGCCCGCGGCGCGCTTGCCTGCTTCCTGTGGCGACAGGACCGGATCCGCCATCATTCACCCCGCCATCGAGAAAAAAGGTCCGGCCCGATAGGGGCCGGACGCGTCGGCCGTCAGCTGTTCAGGCCGCCCATGCACAGGTACTTGATCTCGAGATAATCCTCGATGCCGTATTTCGAGCCCTCGCGGCCCAGCCCGCTCTCCTTCACCCCGCCGAACGGGGCGACGGCGGTGGAGATCAGCCCTTCATTGATGCCGACGATGCCGTATTCCAGCGCCTCGCCGACCCGCCAGATCCGGCCGATGTCGCGGCTATAGAAATAGGAGGCCAGGCCGAATTCGGTGTCGTTGGCCATCTGGATCGCTTCCGCCTCGGTCTTGAAGCGGAACAGCGGCGCGAGCGGGCCGAACGTCTCCTCCCGCGCCACCTTCATGTCGGGCGTCACGTCGGTCAGGATGGTCGGCTCGAAGAAGGTGCCGCCGAGGGCGTGGCGCTTGCCGCCGAGGGCGACATGGGCGCCCTTCTCGACCGCATCGGCAATGTGCTCCTCGATCTTCTCCACCGCCTTCATGTTGATCAGCGGGCCCTGCTGCGCACCGTCGGTCATGCCGTCCGAGACCTGCAGTTTCGCCACCGCCGCCGACAGCTTGGCGACGAAGGCGTCATAGACGCCGTCCTGCACCAGCAGCCGGTTGGCGCAGACGCAGGTCTGGCCGGTGTTGCGGTATTTCGAGGCAATCGCTCCCACCACCGCCGCGTCGAGATCGGCGTCGTCGAACACGATGAACGGGGCATTGCCGCCCAGCTCCATCGACACCTTCTTCACCGTGGCTGCGGCCTGCTGGATCAGCAGCTTGCCGATCTCGGTCGACCCGGTGAAGGTCACCTTGCGCACGGTCGGGCTGCTGGTCATCTCGCCGCCGATCTCGCTGGAGGCGCCTGTTATGACCGAGAAGACGCCCGTGGGAATGCCGGCCCGTTCGCCCAACTCGGCCAGCGCCAGCGCCGAATAGGGCGTCTCGCTGGCCGGCTTCACCACCATCGTGCAGCCGGCGGCCAAGGCGGCGCCCGCCTTACGGGTGATCATCGCGGCCGGGAAGTTCCAGGGCGTGATCGCGGCGCAGACGCCGATCGGCTGCTTGAGCACGATGATGCGGCGGTCGCCGGCGGGCGCCGGGATCGTGTCGCCGTAGATCCGCTTGCCCTCTTCGGCGAACCATTCGATGAAGCTGGCGGCATAGGCGATCTCGCCGCGGCTTTCGGCCAGGGGCTTGCCCTGCTCGGCCGTCATCAGCTTCGCCAGATCCTCCTGATTCGCCATCATCAGGTCGAACCAGCGGCGCAGGATGGCGAATCGCTCCTGCGCCGTCTTGGCCCGCCAGGCCGGCCAGGCCTTGTCTGCAGCGGCGATCGCACGGCGGGTTTCGGCCCCGCCGGCCCGCGGCACCGTGCCCAGCTTGGCGCCGCCGGCCGGGTTGGTGACATCGATCACCCTGTGGTCATCCGCGTCGACCCAGCGGCCGTCGATGTAGCATTGCTGGCGGAAAAGCTTCGAGTCGCTGAGCTGCATCGGTCCCGATCTCCCGTGTTTCCCGGCGGACAGGCCGCCATGATTCCGCGTGATTTGTAGCGCGGGCATTCCCAGCCGGCCAAGCAGTCTCGGAAAGCTGCTATGCGCCGGACGCGGACCTCGCCTCGCTTCGCCAAGGTTCAAAACCGGAACATCGCCCGCTTATGTCGGACGATGAGGGGGTTATCAGGCATTGTGACCGTCGTCACTCAAATAGCGGTGACAGTTAATTGAACCACTCGACTTTCCAGCATCGGGTTCACGGCCACCCGATTAGGCGTATGGAGCGAGCCATGCACTCCGCAAAAACCGAATAACTTTTTTACGGACTGCTGGAATACATGTTGCGGCACCGCTCCAATACTGGTGTTCCAAATCGGGCGAGAATTTGGCGGCAGCGTGTCATTTTCGCTTGGCGGAAAGTATTTCAGAATGTTACTAGACGTCCTTGCCGGTGAGGGGGCGATGACTGGTGTCATCGGACGAGCCGGACGGAAAGGTGCTGCATCCGATTGGAGCACCAAGGGAGCGAGTGAAGTCCGGTTGAACAGCGCAGGGGGGACGGGCCAGTGATGACCCGCGACACTGAAGATGCTTCAGTTATCCAACGTCGGGCCAAGCGCCCAATCAGTACCCTCACTGTCAGTCTGTTAACGCTCGCGTGTAGCGTCGGGTTCCTCACCCAGACTGCATTTGCCGATTCCCGCACCACGCGGGACCTGAATGCGGCGGCTGCCGCAGCCGGCGGCCACGCGGTCCACCGCTTCGAAACCGCGGCCAAGACGGCCGATGCAGCCGCCCAGCCGGATCAGACTCCGGTCGCGCAGGCCCCATTGCCGGTCCGCCGCGCCGTCCAAACCTCAACCGCCCCGGTCACGGCACAGCCTGCAGTCGCCCGCGGCACGGAACAGCGCCAGATCCAGCGCGTCGCCATGCTGAAGGGTGAACGTCGCAGCTGGTCTTGTGTTCCCTTCGCTCGCGAATTGACCGGTTTCCAGATTTCCGGCGATGCCTATCGCTGGTGGGATGGCGCCGCCGGCCGTTATAGCCGCGGCCATATGCCGGCGACCGGTTCGGTCATCGTGCTGAAGAGCACCCGCGGCATGCGCAGCGGCCACGTCGCCGTGGTGCGCCGGGTGGTCAGCGCCCGCGAGATCATCGTCGATCACGCCAACTGGGCCCCGCGTGGCCGCGTGAACGAGCCGACCCGGGTGATCGACGTGTCGCGCAACAACGATTGGAGCCAGACCCGCTTCTGGCATCAGCCGAGCGGCCAGATGGGCACCACCGTCTATCCGACCTACGGCTTCATCTATCCGCAGAACACCCAGGTCGCCGAACGCGACTGACGCCTCCCCCGGCGCTGACGATCCAGGGCCTGTCCGCGATCCGCGGGCAGGCCCTTTTCATTTCCGCCAATCGCCATCGCATTGGTATTTATCCCGGGACTGGCCCAACGATTCCATGGGTCCCGCAACTAAATAAACGTCATAATTCTCCAAATATTAATCTCATGACA
>NZ_JBYRFX010000807.1:0-4234 GCF_057815775.1 Inquilinus sp. | reverse complement strand
TTGTTCTCCGAGGCGAGCGCGGCGGCGGTGACGTGCGCGATCATGAAGCCGGAGTTCACGCCCGAGGCCGCGGTGAGGAAGGGCGGCAGGCCGCTGATCGAGGCGTCGATCAGCAGCGCGATGCGCCGCTCGGAGAGCGCGCCGATCTCGGCGATCGCGAGCGCCAGCTGGTCGGCGGCGAAGGCCACCGGCTCGGCGTGGAAATTGCCGCCGGAGATGACGTCGCCGGTCTCGGGGAACACCAGCGGGTTGTCGGACACGGCATTGGCCTCGATCTCCAGCACCTTCGCGGCGTGGCGGATCTGGTCGAGGCAGGCGCCCATCACCTGGGGCTGGCAGCGCAGGGAGTAGGGGTCCTGCACCCGGTCGTCATTCTCGACATGCGAGGCGCGGATGGCGCTGTGGTCGAGCAGGCCGCGCAGCGTCGCCGCCACCTCGATCTGGCCGGGCTGGCCGCGCCATTCGTGGATGCGGGCGTCGAACGGCGCGTCCGAGGCGCGGGCGGCGTCGACCGACATGGCGCCGGCGACCAGGCCGGCGGCGAACACCTCTTCCGTCGCGAACAGGCCGACCAGGGCCAGCGCGGTCGAGACCTGGGTGCCGTTCAGCAGGGCCAGGCCTTCCTTCGGCGCCAGCGTCAGCGGCCTGAGGCCGATCTGGCGCAGCGCATCGGCCGCCGGCCAGCGCTTGCCCTTGAGCCGGACCTCGCCTTCGCCGAGCAGCGCCGCCGACATGTGGGCGAGGGGGGCGAGGTCGCCGGAGGCGCCGACCGAGCCCTTGGCCGGGATGCAGGGATAGGCGCCGGCGTCGAGCAGCGCCTGCAGCGCCTCGATCACCGTCCAGCGCACGCCGGACCGGCCGCGGGCCAGGCCGTTGATCTTGAGTGCCAGGATCAGCCGGACCACGGCATCGTCCAGCAGCGGGCCGGTGCCGACCGCATGGGACAGCACCAGGTTGGTCTGCAGCTGCTCCAGCCGGTCGGTCGGGATCCGGGTCTGGGCCAGCTTGCCGAAGCCGGTGTTGATGCCATAGGCGGTGCGGTTCTCGGCGACGATCGCGGCGACCACGGCGGCGCCGGCCTCGACCTCGGCCCGGCAGGCGGGGTCGAGCCGGATGGCGCCGTCGCCGCGGGCGATGGCGCGAAGCTGGGCCAGCGTCAGCTTGCCGGCGGTGAAGATGATATCGGCCATGTCAGTACAGCCTGTCCCGGTAGGAGGTTTCGAGTCCGGACTGGACCTCATCCGAATCCAGTCCCTTGATCTGGTCGGCAAGGATCTTGCCCAGGGTCGGGAAGCTGCGGCGTTCGATCTGCACCGCCGGGTCCCACAGCCGGGACCGGATCAGCGCTTTGCCGCAGTGGAAATACAGCTCTTCGACCGTGACCTTGAGGGCGGAGGTCGGGACCTTGCCGTCCACGGCCATCGGCTCCAGCAGCGCCGGATCGGTGGTGATCTCGGCGCCGCCGTTGATCCGCAGCGTCTCGTTGACACCCGGCACGAAGAACACCAGCCCCACCTTCGGGTTCTCCACCACGTTGGTGAGGCTGTCGCACAGGTTGTTGCCGCGCCGGTCGGGGATCAGCAGGGTCTTGCGGTCGACCACCGCGACGAAGCCCGGGGCGTCGCCGCGAGGGGAGGCATCGGCGCTGCCGTCCGACCCGGCCGTGGCAATGACCAGGAAGGGCGACAGGCCGATGAAGGCGCGGGCGTGCGGGTCGATCCGGTCGAGGATCTTGTTCCGGACCAGCTCTGACGGATCCGGATACCGGCCGCGCAGCGCGGCCTGGTCCTGGATGGTCCGTTCGTCACGCCCGGCAGCCTCACCCATTGGTGTCCTCCAGCATCGGCAGGTTCATGCCCTGTTCGCGGGCACAATCGCGGGCGATGTCATAGCCCGCATCGGCATGCCGCATGACGCCGGTTCCCGGATCGTTGGTCAACACCCGCTCCAGCCGGCGGGCCGCATCGGCGGTGCCGTCGGCGACGATCACCATGCCGGCATGCTGGCTGTAGCCCATGCCGACGCCGCCGCCATGGTGCAGGCTGACCCAGGTCGCGCCCGAGGCGGTGTTGAGGAGGGCGTTCAGCAGCGGCCAGTCGGACACGGCGTCGGACCCGTCTTGCATCGCCTCGGTCTCGCGGTTCGGGCTGGCGACCGAGCCGCTGTCGAGGTGGTCGCGGCCGATCACGATCGGCGCCTTCAGCTCACCCTTGGCCACCATCTCGTTGAAGGCGAGGCCCAGCCGGTGCCGCTGGCCCAGGCCGACCCAGCAGATGCGCGCCGGCAGGCCCTGGAAGGCGATGCGCTCGCGCGCCATGTCCAGCCAGTTGTGCAGGTGGGCGTCGTCGGGGATCAGCTCCTTCACCTTCTGGTCGGTCTTGTAGATGTCCTCCGGGTCGCCGGACAGGGCGGCCCAGCGGAACGGGCCGATGCCGCGGCAGAACAGCGGGCGGATATAGGCCGGGACGAAGCCGGGGAAATCGAAGGCGTTGTCGACGCCGACATCCTGGGCCATCTGGCGGATGTTGTTGCCGTAGTCGAGCGTCGGGATGCCCATGGCGTGGAAGTCCAGCATGGCGCGGACGTGCGCCGCCATGCTGTCCTTGGCCGCGCGCACCACGCCCTCGGGGTCGGTCAGGCGGCGGGATTCGGCGTCGGCCCAGCTCCAGCCGGCCGGCAGGTAGCCGTTCAGCGGGTCATGGGCGGAGGTCTGGTCGGTCACCACGTCCGGCCGCCAGGACGGGTCGGCCTTGGCCCGGCGCACAATCTCCGGGAAGATCTCGGCGGCGTTGCCCAGCAGGCCGACCGACACCGCCTTGCCCTGGGCCTTCGCCTCGTTGACGATCGCCATCGCCTCGTCCAGCGTGTCGGCCTTGCGGTCGACATAGCGGGTGGCGAGGCGGCGCTCGATCCGGCTGGCCTGGCATTCCACCGCGATCATCGACGCGCCGGCCATGGTGGCGGCCAGCGGCTGCGCCCCGCCCATGCCGCCCAGGCCGCCGGTCAGGACCCAGCGGCCCTTCAGATTGCCGTCGAAATGCTGGCGGCCGATTTCGGCGAAGGTCTCATAGGTGCCCTGGACGATGCCCTGGCTGCCGATATAGATCCACGACCCGGCCGTCATCTGGCCGTACATCATCAGGCCCTTGGCGTCGAGTTCGCGGAAATGCTCCCAGGTCGCCCAGTGCGGCACCAGGTTGGAGTTGGCGATCAGCACCCGCGGCGCGTCGGTGTGGGTGCGGAAGATGCCGACCGGCTTCCCGGACTGGACCAGCAGGGTCTCGTCCGGGGCCAGATCCTTCAGGCTGCGGACGATGGTGTCGTAGGACGCCCAGTTGCGGGCCGCCTTGCCGATGCCGCCATAGACCACCAGCTCGTCCGGGTTCTCGGCCACATCGGGGTCGAGATTGTTCATCAGCATGCGCATGGCGGCTTCGGTCTGCCAGGTCCGGCAGCTCAGCTCCGGCCCGTGCGGCGCCCGGATGACACGACGGTTGGTGGTGGTCGTCACGGCAAAGCCTCCTGGTAGGGTTGGCTCCGGCGGCGCATTGGCTTCCGGGCGAAATTGGTATAGGGTTGTATATACAAGTGACGCGAGGTCGACAAGAGCCTCGGAATGCCCCTCGCAGAACCCTGATGGACGCCAGCCGATGACCATGCTGCTCGACGAGCCGCTGCCGCTGTACCGCCGCGTCAAGGCGATGATCCTGCGCTCGATCGAGGCCGGCGAGTGGTCGGAGAATGGCCGCGTGCCGTCGGAGAACGAACTGGTGAAGTCGCTCGGCATCAGCCGGATGACGATCCACCGGGCGTTGCGCGAGCTGACCGAGGCCGGGGTGCTGGTGCGGGTGCAGGGCGTCGGCACCTTCGTCGCCGGGGCCAAGCCCGAGGTGCCGCTGATGGAAATCCGCAGCATCGCCGACGATGTGCGCGCCCGCGGCCATGCCCACAGCGCCGCGGTGATGCTGCTGCGGGCGGAGACCGTGACGGCGGAGACGGCGCCGCGCTTCGAATTGCCGGAAGGGGCTGCGATCGCCCATTCCATTCTGGTCCATCACGAGGACGGCGTGCCGATCCTGCTGGAGGACCGGCATGTCCGGCTGGAGACGGCGCCGCATTACCTGGCGCAGGATTTCACCCGGATCACGCCGCACGACTATCTGATGCAGCAGGCGCCGCTGTCCGAAGGCGAGCATGTGGTCGAGGCGGTGCTGGCCGAGCCGTGGGAGCGCGA
>NZ_JBYRFX010000806.1:0-3285 GCF_057815775.1 Inquilinus sp. | reverse complement strand
GGAACATCGCGTATTCCAGCCCCATGCCGATCTTGCCCAGCAGCCGGCCGGCCCGTTCGTTCAAGGTCGGCACGCCCGTCACCTTGTAGATCAGCCGCAGCTGCAGATGATCCTGCAGGTTCTCACCCACCCCCGGCAGATCATGCACCGGCTGCACGTCATGCGCCGCCAGCAGGTCGGCCGGGCCGATGCCGGAATGCTGCAGGATGGCGGGCGAGCCGATGGCGCCGGCGGCCAGGATCACCTCGCCCTTCGCCGCGGCATAGGCCTCGGTGCCATCCGGCCGGCGGAACACCACGCCGGCAGCGCGCTTGCCCTCCAGGTGCAGCTTCAGCACCTGGGCGTGGGTCTCGACCTTTAGGTTCGGACGGCTCAGCACCGGCTTCAGGAAGCCCTTGGCCGCGGTCCAGCGGATGCCGCGCCGCTGGTTGACCTGGAAATAGCCGCAGCCCTCGTTGGTGCCGGTGTTGAAGTCTTCCGTCGGCGGGATCCCGGTCTCGGCCGCCGCCTGCCGGAAGGACTCCAGGATGGCCCAGGACAGGCGCTGCGGCTCGACCCGCCATTCACCGCCGGCGCCGTGGAAATCGGTCCGGCCCTGCCAGTGATCCTCGGATTTGGTGAAGAACGGCAGCACCTCGTCCCAGCCCCAGCCCGCGTTGCCCAGCTGGCGCCACTGGTCGTAGTCGCGGGCCTGGCCGCGCATGTAGATCATGCCGTTGATGGCGGAGCAGCCGCCCAGCACCTTGCCGCGGGGATAGTTGATGGCCCGGCCGCCCAGCCCGGCCTCGTGCTCGGTCTTGAAGCACCAGTCCAGCCGCGGGTCGCCATGGGTGTAGAGGTAACCGACCGGGATGTGGATCCAGATGTGGTTGGCCTTGCCCCCGGCCTCCAGCAGCAGCACCGAGACCTCGGGGTCGGCCGACAGCCGGTTGGCCAGCACGCAGCCGGCCGAGCCTGCGCCGACGATGACATAGTCGAAGCTTCCGATCGCCCGGGTCATCGGCTGGCCACCCCGCCCTGTCCGCTCTCCGATCGCATCGCCCGACTCGCCCCGCTGTGCATCGCCCAGACGATCTTCCTACAAGGCATCGGGCCAGACAATGAACTGACATGCTCGACGGGCCGGAGCTCCCGCGCTAACCATTCGCATCCGTTTTGCGAGAACAGTGCCATGGCCAGCGACGTCGAAACCGTGACCGCCACCCCGGACTCGCCGCCCCGGCAGCGCATGGCGGCACATCTGGCGGCGATCGGGCGCGGCCCGGGCCGGTCGCGGCCGCTGACCGAGGCCGAGGCACAGGACGCCTTCGGCATCATCCTGTCGGGCGAGGCCGACCCGATGCAGGTCGGCGCCTTCCTGCTGCTGGAGCGCTATCGCGGCGAGACGGCGGCGGAGCTGGCCGGCATGATCCGGGCGGCGCGGGCGGTGGTGACGGCCGCCCCGACGACGCGGCCGGCGCTGGACTGGCCGTCCTATGCCGCCGGCAAGTCCCGCGGCGCGCCCTGGTTCCTGCTGTCGGCCCTGCTGGTCGCCCGCGCCGGCCATCCCGTGCTGATGCATGGCGTCAATGTCCGGGTGACCGAGGGCATCGAGACCGAGGACGCGGTGCGGGCGCTGGGCCTGCCGGTGGCCGAGACCCCGGCCGAGGCGGCGCGCACCCTGGACGCCACCCGCTTCGCCTATCTGCCGCTGCGCGCGGTCAGCCGCACCCTGACCGAGCTGATGGAGCTGCGGCCGGTGCTGGGGCTGCGCAGCCCGGTCAATTCGGCGGCGCGGCTGCTGAACCCGTTCCAGGCCAAGGCCAGCTTCGTCGGCGTGTTCCACCCGGCCTACCAGGATCTGCATCGCGACACGGCGCGGCTGCTGGGCCAGAGCGACTTGTGCGTGGTCAAGGGCGCCGGCGGCGAGGCCGAGCGCACGCCGCTGAAGGCGCTGTCGCTGCAGCGGCTGGTGGCGGGCGAAGCCCTGGACGAGACCGTGCCGCCGATGCTGGGCGACGGCCGCGGCGAAAGGCTGGAGCGCCGGGACCTGGAGCATTTCCGCGCGGTCGGGAGCGGTGCGACGGAGGACCCGGCGGCGGAAGCGACCGTGACCGGCAGCACCGCCGTGGCCCTGGCCGTGATCGAAGGCGACAGCGGCGAGGCCGCCCATGCCCGCCACCTGGAGCGGGCGGCGGCGCTTTGGCAGGAGCGGAACACCCGCGCGTAGGTTGGGATCGCGCTCGCGAACCCAACCTTGGTGCCCTCCCTCACCGTCATTGCGAGCGCAGCGAAGCAATCCATCGGGCAGCCCGAACCGGCGCCATCCATGGATTGCTTCGTCGGCTTTGCCTCCTCGCAATGACGGCGGATAAGGGTCACAACTCGTTCATTGCGCCTATCCGGGCGAATCGTTCATGATATGTTCCATGAACATCGCCCCAACCACATCCACGCCAGCCGAACCGGCCGATCCAGGCCGGGCGCTGGCGTTGCGGCAGGTCCAGCGGCTGGAGCGGCTGGCCGAAATGGCCATGGCGCAGGCCGAAGCGCTCCACACCGAGGTGATGGATCCGGTGCCGGACGAGCCCGGCACACCCGACCCGGCCGAGGTCCGCGCCCGGATCACGGAGGCCAGGGCCGCGTTCCAGCGCCACGCCCGCGTGGTGGCCCAGATCACAGCGGTGCAGTCCCGCATCACCCGCATCCTCTACGCGCCGCAGCAGACGGCCCCGACCACACGGGCCGCAGCCGCCGACGAGGTGCGCAAACAGTGGCGCAAGCGCCGGGTCGAATGCATCGTCGAAGAGGCCATCACCCAGTGCGTGCCGGTCAACCCCTATCCCCTGGTGTTCAAGCTGAAGGGCCGGCTCGTGGGGCTCGATCCCGACCTGGATCCGGATTTCCAGGACCGCCCGCTGGGCGCGACCGTCGCCCTGATCTGCCGGGGCTTGGGCCTCAAGCCCGACTGGTCGCAATGGGCCGGGGAGGATTGGGCCCTGGCCGAGGCCTGCGACCACGCGCCGGGTTCACCCTATGCCGGCACGGCAGAGGCCAAGCCCGATACAAGCTGAGTAGGTTGGGTTCGCAATGCGAACCCAACCTACGAGGACGACCTACGAGCGGGCTTTCTGCCACTTCTCGATCGTCGCGACGACCAGTCGATGGTCCTCTTCATGCTGCAGGCCGGAGACGGTGATGACGCCGACCACCTGGGCGCCGATGCGGATCGGGAAGGCGCCGCCATGGTCGATCATCGGGGTGCGGATCGACGGGCTTTCGGCCACGGTGCGGCCGCGCGCCTTC
>NZ_JBYRFX010000805.1:0-17408 GCF_057815775.1 Inquilinus sp. | reverse complement strand
GGCTGCGGCTGCCCGGACCAGTGCTGGGCAATGACGACGTGGTGTTCTGGTTCGTCAGCCAGCGCATGTTCCCGCCGATCGTCACCGCCTTCGCGCTGTACCTGCTCTATTCCGAGGTCGGCAAGGCCGGCTTCCCGCTGCTCGACAGCTATTGGGGCATGGTGCTGTGCCACACCGCCTTCTCGCTGCCGATCGTGGTCTGGCTGATGCGCGATTTCTTCCAGGCGCTGCCGGTGGAGATCGAGGAGGCGGCGCTGGTCGACGACGTGCCGCGGATCCGCATCTTCTTCGAGATCGTGCTGCCGATGGCGCGGCCGGGGCTGATCGCCACCGCGATGATCACGCTCAGCTTCGTCTGGAACGAATTCCTCTTCGCCCTGCTGCTGACCGCGGGAAGCTGGCAGACCCTGCCGATCCTGCTGTCGGGGCAGAACTCCTATCGCGGCGACGAATGGTGGTCGATCTCGGTGGCCGCCATGATCTCGATCGCGCCGATGATGGTGGTGGCGATCCTCCTGGCCAGGCTCATGCGATCGGGCCTGCTGCTGGGCAGTATCCGATGATCGCGCTTCAGGGAGGGAGAACGACAATGAGAACAATGCTTCTCGCGGCGACCGGTGCACTGGCCTTGGCGGCGGCGGCGGCGGCGCTGGCCGGGCCGGCCATGGCCTGCGACCCCGATTATTCCGGCGTGACCCTCACGGCCGGGTCGCAGACCGGGCCCTTCATCGCCCTGGCGATGCAGATGCCGGCCAAGACCTGGGAGCAGAAGACCTGCGGCAAGGTCAATGTCGTGGAGTTCCCCTTCGGCGAGCTGTACCCGAAATACCTGACGGCGATGACGGCGGGGGAATCGACCTTCGACGTCATCACCTTCGCCCCGGCCTGGATGCCGGATTTCGCGCCCTACCTGACCGAGATGCCGGCGGCCATGGCCCAGGGCAAGGATTGGGACGACATCGCCCCGATCTATCGCGACCGGCTGATGGTCTGGGACAACAAGCATCTGTCGCAGTCGATCGATGGCGACGTCCACACCCTGTCCTACCGCAAGGACCTGTTCGACGACCCGAAGGAGCAGGCGGCGTTCAAGGCCAAGTACGGCTATGACCTGGCCCCGCCGAAGACCTGGAAGGAATATTACGACATCGCCGAATTCTTCACCCGGCCCGACCAGAAGCTATGGGGCACGGCGGAGGCGTTCCGGCGCGGCGGCCAGCAGTTCTGGTTCTTCTTCACCCATGCGGCCGCCTACACCAACGACCCGCAGAACCCGGGCAGCATGTTCTTCGACCCGGAGACGATGGACGCGGCGATCAACAACCCCGGCTGGGTCCGCGCGCTCGACGACTACATCAAATCGGTGAAATTCTCGCCGCCGGGCGCGCTGAACTTCTCCTCAGGTGACATCCGCACCGCCTTCGCCGGCGGCCAGGTGGCGATGAACTTCGACTGGGGCGACACCGGCGTCATCGCGTCGGACAAGACGCAGAGCCAAATCGCCGGCCATGTCGGGTCGGCGCTGACCCCCGGCTCGACCGAGATCTGGAACCACAAGACCAAGGATTGGGAGAAGTTCGACCAGCCGGTGTTCTCGCCCTTCATGGCCTTCGGCGGCTGGCAGGCCGGCGTGCCGGCCTCCTCGAAGCATGTCGAGGCGGCCTGGGACTTCATCCAGTGGGTGGCCAATCCGGAAAACAGCGGCATCTCCACCGTCACCGGCGGGTCCGGCGTCAACCCGTTCCGCCTCAGCCATTTCGCGCCAGACCGCTGGCTGGCGAAGATGAGCAAGGAGGAGGCGGACGAGTATCTGAAGACGCAGCGCGACAGCATCGAGGCCAAGAACGTCGCGCTCGACATGCGCATTCCCGGCTACTTCTCCTACACCGAGGTGCTGGAGATCGAGCTGTCCAAGGCGCTGGCGGGGCAGGAGACGGCACAGCAGGCGCTCGATTCGATCGCCGACCAGTGGAACAAGCTGACCGACGAGTTCGGCCGCGACACCCAGCTGGCCGCCTATCGCAACTCGATGGGCCTGCCGCCGCTGACGAAGTAGGCACGCCGCCCCGCCGCGATCCCCGCGGCGGGGCGCTTCGGCCCTGTGCCATTCGGAACCCAAGGACACCATGGCCCGCGTCAGACTCGAAGCCGTCACCAAGAACTACGGCGACGTTCCCGTCATCCCGACGCTCGATCTCGAGATCGCGGATCGCGAATTCGTGGTGCTGGTCGGCCCGTCCGGCTGCGGCAAGACCACGACGCTGCGCATGATCGCCGGGCTGGAGGCCACCACCGGCGGCACCATCCGCATCGGCGATCGCGACGTCACCCAGCTGCGGCCCGGCCTGCGCAACTGCGCCATGGTGTTCCAGAACTACGCCCTCTACCCGCATATGAGCGTGCGGGAGAACATCGGCTACGGCATGAAGGTGCGCGGCGAGCCCAAGGCCGAGATCGACGCCAAGATCAAGGAGGCGGCGCGCATCCTCGGCCTCGACCCCTATCTCGACCGGCGGCCGAAGCAGCTGTCGGGCGGCCAGCGGCAGCGCGTCGCCATCGGCCGCGCCATCGTGCGCGACCCCGACGTGTTCCTGTTCGACGAGCCGCTGTCCAACCTCGACGCCAAGCTGCGGATCGAGATGCGGGCCGAGATCAAGGCGCTGCACCGCCGGCTGAAGACCACGATCGTCTACGTCACCCACGACCAGGTCGAGGCCATGACCATGGCCGATCGCGTCGTGGTGATGAACCAGGGCCGGATCGAACAGGCGGCCGAGCCGCTGACGCTGTACGAGACCCCGGCCAACCTGTTCGTCGCCGCCTTCATCGGCGCGCCCAGCATGAATTTCTTGCCCGCGACTCTCATCGCGAATGGCGCTGCACCGGGCCTGCGTCTGGTCGACGGCACGATGCTGCCGGTGCCATCGGCCAAACGCCCCGCCCTGGCGGGGCGCGACGGCCTGGCCATTACCATCGGCCTGCGGCCGGAGCATGTGGCGGGCGGCGAGGCCGGGCCGGTGGTGCTGCCGATCATGCCGCGGGTGATCGAGCCGCTGGGGGCGCACACCCTGATCCTGGGCGAGGTCGCGGGCGGCCGCTTCACCGCCCAGGTCGACGCGCATTACCCGGCCCAGCCGGACGAGCCGACCACGATCAGCCTGGACCCGGAGCGGCTGCACCTGTTCGAAACCGCCGGCGGCCAGGCGCTGTGATCCTAAGCCACAGACGGCCCCGGAGGTCCCGGCCATGAGGTGGGCGTTTCTGCTGCTGTTCATCCTAGCCGCCTGCGTGCCGGCGGCGCGGTCACCGCAGCCCGTGCCGGACTCGGCGCTGGTCGATGCCGGCGCGATGCTTCACGACGTGCAGATCCTGTCGGCGGACGACATGGAAGGCCGGGCTACGGACACGCGCGGCGGCAAAAAGGCCCGCGCCTATGTGGTGGACCGCTTCCGCCAGTCCGGCATCCGTCCGTTCGGTAGCGGCTACGAGCAGCCGTTCCAGTTGCGGACGAAGCAGGGCGAGACGCTGGCGGGCGCCAATGTCGTCGGCTTCCTGCCGGGCAGCGAGGCGGGCGGCCGCGCTCTTGTCGTCACCGCGCATTACGATCATCTCGGCATCCGGGGCGGGCAGATCTACAACGGCGCCGACGACAACGCCTCGGGCACCGCGGCCCTGTTCGCCCTGGCCGGCTATCTGGCCGACCACCCGCCGCGGCACACGGTGATCTTCGTCGCCTTCGATGCCGAGGAAATCGGCCTGGACGGCAGCGCATTCTTTGTCGGGCATCCACCGGTACCGCGGTCGTCGATGGCGCTGGACCTGAACATGGACATGATCAGCCGGAACGACCGCCACGAGCTCTACGTCGCCGGCACCCGGTATTCGCCCTTCCTCAAGCCCTGGCTCGAACCGCTGGCCCATCCGGCGGGGCTGACGCTGGTCTTCGGTCACGACGCGCCGGAGCCGAAGGACCAGGACTGGACCTCGCAGTCGGACCACGCCGCCTTCCACGAGGCGGGTATTCCGTTCCTCTATTTCGGGGTCGAGGACCACACCGACTACCATCGGCCCACCGATGATTTCGACCGGATCCAGCCTGCGTTCTATGTCAGGGCGGTTGAGACCATCGCCCGGGCGGTCACGGTCTTGGACGATCGGCTGGACGAGATCCCAGCCGGAAGGGGCTGAGCCGACCCGTCAGGCCGGCAGCGACCGGTACCAGTAGCGGTAGAGCGTCCTGAAGCCGAGGCCGCCATAGAGCCGCCGGGCGCCGTCATTGTCGGTCTCGACCTGCAGCGTCATGGTGGCGACGCCGGCCTCCGCCACCAGCCGGGCGAGGGCGGCCAGGATCGCGGTGGCGGCACCGCGGCGGCGGAAATCCGGCGCCGTCTTCATCGAGAAGATGCCGGCGACCTCGCTGTCCCAGGCGATGGCGCCGATCGCCGCCGGCGTGCCGTCGATGCAGAGCGTGGCGAAGCGCCGGGCCAGGGCGATGCGGCCGACGATGCCGGCGCGGACCGGCTGGTCGGGGCCGGGATAGCCGGTGTCCAGCCATTGCCTGTCCGGCGTGTCCGTCAGGGTCACGGCATGGGGGCAGGGCAGGGACAGCAAGGCGGCGACCGGTGCGACCTGCACCTCGCTCGCATCGGCGACGATGTAGCCGCGCTCGACCAGCGCCGCCTCAAGCCCCTCCGGTTGCGTGGTGGGCGAGAGCTGGAAGCAGGGGACCAGCCCGCGATCGCGATAGGCGGCTTCGACCGCATCGATTCGCGGGCCGAGCGGCATGTCGCCCGCGCAGGCGGCGGCCAGCACGGAGTTGGCGCGGTGCGACACCCCGCGGTCCATCCGGTAGAGCCAGCCGGCCCGGTCCTGCATCGTCTCCGCCGGCCAGGCGTGGCTCCAGAACCGTTCGAGCCGCCGCACGGCGTCGAACTCCGCTGCGCTGCCCGTCATTCCTTCGGCCGGCCGTACACGCCGCGCAGGAAGAAGTCCCAGACCGCATAGATCAGGGCGGCGCCCCAGAGGAAGAGCCAGAGTTCCTCCTTCAGCCACAGCAGCTCGGTCGCCAGCGCGGCGATCAGCAGCACGATGATCAGCAGCCGGACCCAGAGGGGCTCGAGCCAGGGATGGGCTTGCGGCGTCGGCATGGGTCTCCGCGGGGTGATGGGGCAAGGCGCCGCGACGGCGGGGTGGCAGAGTGGCATGCGGCGCGCCCGCCATCCAGCCTGCGCCGGAGATGCCGGCCGCTTCCGCGCCGCCGGGCGCGGCGCTATGGTCCTCAACCCCGCTGCTCAGGACCGGAAGGACGCCCGCGATGCCCAGGATCATTCTCGACTGTGATGTCGGCATCGACGATGCGCTCGCCATCCTGTGGCTGGCGAACCGCCCGGGGGTGGAGATCGCGGCGCTGGGCAGCGTGCACGGCAACGCCCATGCCGCGGTCGCGGCGGCCAATGCCCAGCATGTGTTCGATCTCGTCGGGCTCGGCCATGTTCCGGTCGCGGTCGGCGCCGCGGCACCGCTGGCCCAGCCGGTCAGCATCAGCGGCCATGTCCATGGCGATGACGGCCTCGGTGGCCACGGGCCGGCGGCGGCGCCGCGGCCCTTCGCCGCCGAGACGGCGGCCGAGCAGATCGTGCGCCTGGCCCGGGCGGAGCCGGGGGCCTACACCATCCTGGCCACCGGGCCGCTGACCAACCTGGCGCTGGCGCTGCATCTCGAACCGGAACTGCCCAAGCTGGTCGAACGGGTGGTGGTGATGGGCGGGGCGGTGACGGTGGCCGGCAACATCACGGCCGCGGCCGAAGCCAACATCTTCCACGATCCCGAGGCGGCAGAGGCCGTGTTCGCCGCCGCCTGGCCGGTGGTGCTGGTCGGGCTCGACGTCACCATGACCGCGTGGCTGGGCGAGGCGGAGCTGGCGCGGATCGAGGCCGATGGCCGCCCGCGCGGGCGGTTCGCGTCGTCGATCCTGCAGCATTACACCGGCTTCTATCACAGCCGCTACGGCAAGCACGGCTGCGCCCTGCACGACCCTGCGGCGGCGATGCTGCTGGTCGACCCTGATCTGGCCGACTACGCGGACTGGCCGATCCGGGTGGAGTTGAGCGGCGACCTGACCCGCGGCATGACGCTGGCCGACCGGCGCGGCTATCCGGAGGAGCAGGGCGCGATGGGCCGTCCGACGGTCAAGGTCGCGACCCGGATCGACAGTGAGCGCCTGGTCGCCGGCTTCCTCGACGGGCTGCTGCGCTGAATTCCGCCGAACGCCGGCTGAAATCTGCCGACACCGCGAAGCATTATTTCACGTTTTTCTTGGCGATTGTCCCCATACATCCGGTCGTAACCGGCAGGGTTGCCGCCTTCTCCGATTGTACAGCGATGAGGCACGACAAATGGCGAGATGGGGAAAGAAGCAGCAAACCTGCTGGTTTGGATTGGTCGGATGATTATTCCGAAAGCATTCCGGCCGGCGGGCTTTTGATTGAACGGCGGGGCCCGTCGCCGTTCCGTCATCAAGCACATCGCAAAAAGGCCGTGCATTCAGTGGGAATGTTCCATTAAATGACCCTCCCCTGCGGCTTGCCGCCGGGACGATCTGCGGTTTCGCCCTGGCGAATGCCGGGGCAATAAGGGGAGGTTTCATGAAGTTCCGTACTTTGCTTGCCGCGGGGGCGGCCGTCGCTGCTGCGGTGGGCTTCACCGCTTCGGCCCAGGCCGGCGCGACGTTCGACGCCGTCAAACAGCGTGGGTTCCTGCAGTGCGGCGTCAACACCGGCCTGGCCGGATTCGCGTTGCCGGACAGCCAGGGCAAGTGGACCGGTCTTGACGTCGACACCTGCCGCGCCATCGCGGCGGCGGTGTTCGGCGATGCGGACAAGGTCAAGTTCACGCCGCTGAACGCGCAGGTGCGCTTCACCGCCCTGCAGTCGGGCGAAATCGACGTGCTGGCCCGCAACACGACCTGGTCGCTGTCGCGCAACACCTCGCTCGGCCTCGATTTCACCGCCGTGAACTTCTATGACGGCCAGGGCTTCATGGTCGCCAAGTCGCTCGGCGTCACCAGCGCCAAGGACCTGAACGGCGCCACCATCTGCGTCCAGCCGGGCACCACGACCGAGCTGAACCTGACCGACTGGTTCCGGGCCAACAAGCTCGACTTCAAGCCGGTGGTCATCGAGAAGCTGGAGGATGTCGAATCCGCCTTCTTCTCCGGCCGCTGCGACGCGTACACCACCGATGCCTCGGGCCTCGCCGGCACCCGCGCCGCCAAGGCGCCGAAGCCGGACGACTACATCATCCTGCCGGAGATCATCTCGAAGGAGCCGCTGGCCATCGGCGTCCGCCAGGGCGACGACCAGTGGGCGAACATCACCCGGTGGGTGTTCAACGCCCAGGTCCAGGCCGAGGAAAGCGGCGTGACCAGCGCGAACATCGACAGCTTCGCGGATTCGGCCGACCCGAACATCCAGCGCCTGCTGGGCAAGACCCCGGGCATGGGCGAAGCCCTCGGCCTGCCGGAGAATTGGGCCTACAACGCGATCAAGCAGGTCGGCAATTACGGCGAAATGTTTGAGCGCAACGTGGGCGAGAAGACCCCGCTGGGGCTGAAGCGCGGCCTGAATGCGCTGTGGACGCAGGGTGGCCTGCAATACGCCATTCCGATCCGCTAAACTGATCAACCGCCGGCCCGGCAACGGGCCGGCGGTTCTGTTTCAGGGCCAAGAAGACGCGACAGGGCGGCTTGAGCGAGGTTTGACGCAATGACCATGGACGTTGCCGCGGCAGGAACTGCCGTGCGCCGTGGATCCGCATTCAACGACCCCAGACTCCGAGCGATTTTTTACCAGATTGTCCTGCTGCTGGTGGTCGTCGGTGTCGGGTGGTTCCTGGTATCGAA
Source organism: Inquilinus sp. (assembly GCF_057815775.1). Classification (NCBI taxonomy): domain Bacteria; kingdom Pseudomonadati; phylum Pseudomonadota; class Alphaproteobacteria; order Rhodospirillales; family Rhodospirillaceae; genus Inquilinus; species Inquilinus sp. The sequence continues at coordinate 9,508 of NZ_JBYRFX010000805.1, read as the reverse complement.
TCTGATCCACAACCGTGAGGCCCGCAATATCTCGACCGGCTATGGCTTCCTCAATCGCGAGGCCGGATTCGCCATCGCCGAGACACCGATCTCCTATTCTCCCAGCGATCCCTATGCCCGGGCCTTCCTGGTCGGGCTGGTGAACACGCTCAAGGTCTCCGTCCTGGGCATCATCCTGGCAACGCTGCTGGGCGTGTTCATCGGCGTCAGCCGGCTGTCGACCAACTGGCTCGTGTCCAAGCTGGCGGCCGGTTACGTCGACCTCGTGCGCAACGTCCCGCTGACCGTCCAGCTGCTGCTCTGGGCCGGTCTGATCCGGGTCAGCGCCCCGCCGCCACGCCAGGCGATCAGCCCGGTCTCGGGCGTCTTCATCAGCAATCGCGGCATCCAGGTGCCGTCGATCGAGGACAACCCCATCTTCTTCTGGGTGGTGCTCGCGGCGCTGGTGGCGCTGGTCATCGCCTGGGGCATCGCGCGCTGGGCCCGCAAGCGCCAGGCGGCGACCGGGCAGCCGTTCCACAGCTTCTGGGTCGGGCTGGCCCTGTTCATCGGCCTGCCGCTCGTGGTCTGGCTGGCCGGCGGTGCGCCGGCGGCCTTCGAGATCCCCGTGCTGAAGGGCTTCAACTATTCGGGCGGCTGGACGCTTTCGCCGGAATTTGCGGCGATGCTGATCGGGCTGACCATCTACACCGCCAGCTTCATCGCCGAGATCGTGCGCGGCGGCATCCTGGCCGTGTCGCATGGCCAGACCGAGGCCGCCCGCGCGCTGGGGCTGCATTCCGGGGTCACGCTGCGGCGCATCATCCTGCCGCAGGCGCTGCGCATGATCATCCCGCCGATGACCAGCCAGTATCTGAACATCACCAAGAACAGCTCGCTCGCGGTGGTGATCGGCTATCCCGAGCTGGTGTCGATCGGCAACACCATCGGCAACCAGACCGGCCAGGTGGTCGAGGCGATCTCGATCTTCATGGCGGTCTACCTGTTCATCAGCCTGTCGATCTCGATCAGCATGAACGTCTACAACCGCCGCATGGCGTTGAGGGAGCGTTGATCATGTCGGCAACCCACTCCTTCACCGAACCGTTCGTCGCCACCGGCGAGATCCCGGCCGAGCCGCCGCCCGGCTTGACCGTGGGCCCGATCGCCTGGATCCGGCAGAACCTGTTCAGCACCTGGTACAACATCCTCCTGACCGCCGTGATCGCGTATGTGGCGTTCCGGCTGATCCCGCCCTTCATCTCCTGGGCGTTGATCGACCCGGTCTGGGGCCCGGCGACGCCGGACCAGACGCCGGCCGACGTGGTTGCGGCCTGCCGCGCGGCGACGGGGGCGTGCTGGGCCTTCGTCAACGAGAAGTACCGGCTGATCTTCTTCGGCCTCTACCCGTTCGACCAGGATTGGCGGCCGATCCTGGCGATGATCCTGCTGCTCGGCCTCGCGGTCAGCAGCACCATCCGGCGCTTCTGGGGCAAGCGGCTGATCGTCGCCTGGGTGGTGGTGATCGTCGCGGCCGTCTCGCTGATGTACGGGGCCATCCCGCTCGGCTTCATCGATATCCCGATCCCCGGCCTGTCGCTGGTCGAGACCGGCAAATGGGGCGGCCTGCCGCTGACCATGGGCCTGTCGATGATCGGCTTGGCGCTGGCCTTCCCGTTCTCGATCCTGCTCGCGCTCGGCCGCCGGTCGAACATGCCGGCGATCCGCACGCTGTGCGTCACCTACATCGAACTGGTGCGCGGCGTGCCGCTGATCACCGTGCTGTTCATGGCCTCGGTGATGTTCCCGCTGTTCCTGCCGGAAGGCTGGAACTTCAACTATCTGCTACGGGCGCAGGTGGCGATCATCATGTTCACCGCCGCCTATCTGGCCGAAGTGGTGCGCGGCGGGCTGCAGGCGATCCCGAAGGGCCAGTTCGAAGCCGCCGACAGCCTCGGCCTCGGCTACTGGCAGAAGCAGCGCATGATCATCCTGCCGCAGGCGCTGCGGATCTCGATCCCGGCCCTGGTCAACACCTTCATCGGGTCGTTCATGGACACGACGCTGGTGATCATGGTCGGCCTGTTCGACCTGCTCGGCGCCGCCCGGCTCGGCCTGTCGGATTCGATCTGGGGGCCGTTCTACAAGGAAGCTTATCTGTTCGTATCGCTGCTGTTCTTCGTGTTCTGCTTCTCCATGTCGAAGTACTCGCAGTACCTGGAGAAGTATCTGAACATCGGCACGCGCCGTCGCTGACAGGGAGACAAAAATGACCGCAACACCGGCGACCGCCGCCGCGCCCGATATCCTGATCCAGATGGCCGGGGTCAACAAATGGTACGGTGAGTTCCACGTCCTTCGCGACATCAACCTGGCTGTCGAGCGCGGCGAGAAGGTGGTGATCTGCGGGCCTTCGGGCTCCGGCAAATCCACCCTGATCCGCTGCCTCAACCGGCTGGAGGAGCATCAGAAGGGCACCATCGTCGTCGACAAGATCGAGCTGACCAATGATGTGAAGAACATCGACGCCATCCGCCGCGAGGTCGGCATGGTGTTCCAGCAGTTCAATCTGTTCCCGCATCTGACGGTGCTGGAAAACCTGACCCTCGCCCCGATCTGGGTCCGCAAGATCCCGAAGAAGGAGGCCGAGGAGACGGCGATGTACTTCCTCGGCCGGGTCAAGATCCCCGACCAGGCGCACAAATACCCGGGCCAGCTGTCCGGCGGCCAGCAGCAGCGCGTGGCGATCGCCCGCTCGCTGTGCATGAAGCCGAAGATCCTGCTGTTCGACGAGCCGACCTCGGCGCTCGACCCCGAGATGATCAAGGAAGTGCTCGACGTGATGATCGAGCTGGCGCGCGAAGGCATCACCATGATCTGCGTGACCCATGAGATGGGCTTTGCCCGCACCGTGGCGAATCGCGTGATCTTCATGGATCGCGGCCAGATCGTGGAGCAGAACGAGCCGGAAGAGTTCTTCAAGAACCCGAAATCCGACCGGACCAAGATGTTCCTGAGCCAGATCCTGGCCCATTGATCCGGCGGGGCGCCCGCCCCGGCGTTCGGAGACGTCGATACGAGAGCCGCCGGGCGCATGTCCGGCGGCTCTTTTTTTGGCTGTTGCGAGGCCGTCCGGGAGGGCTGCCGGGCCATCCCGCGGACGGGCCGCAAAGCGGGCAGGGGCGAGGCTTTGCGGTCACAGCCGGCGATTTCCCGCGATCCGCATTCCCGCTGGCCAAGGCCTGTTTCCCGCGGCGCCATTGAGGTTATCGACAGATCGGGATGGCTGGAAACGAACTGTGGCGCCCGTGCCACAGGTCGTGGCTATTTCATCTTACATACATTCTAGAATGTATTAATCGGATTGCCCGGCCGATCACCTCGGGACTAACGTCCCCCCTGTTCAGAGGACGCCAGTGGCGGGGGGTTACTCCAGTCCGGCCCGATGCGTTCAACGAACAGACCGGCGCCGTTTCGGGGGACTCGCTTTCGACACGGCCGTCGTCCCCCGGTTCACAAGACCGGGACTTCGCCTGCGGTCCCGGCACCTTGCCTCGACCCGGGCAGATCAGGCGGGCCGAGAGGCGTCTTAAGCGAATTAGCCACGCAGGGATGCGGGGCAGAGGAGGGAAGAATGAAGAAGGTACTTATCGGCAGCACGGCGCTGGTGGCGGCTGCATTGGCGTCTGGCTCTGCCTTCGCCGATCTGAACGTCAAGATCAGCGGTTTCGTCGCGGCAGAGGCGGTGTTGAATCTGTCTGACACCCGCAGCGACAACTTCGATCGCGACTACGATTTCGCGACCAACGCGCGACTGATCTTCGACGTCAAGAACGTCACCGATTCCGGTCTCGAATACGGCGCCCGCGTCCGTTTCAACTCCGTCAACCGCAACGATGGCGTGAAGGTCACTCGTACCTACGTCTACGTGAAGGGCGGCTTCGGTACGATCACCTTCGGTAACGGCCCGACCGTCGCCGACGACTTCGGCTACATCTATGCGCATGACGAGCTGGCCGGCAACATCGGCGCCGGCGGCGGCGATTACGGCGATCTGCTCGACGGCGACTTCCCGCTCGGCGGCGGCAACTTCTACTCGCTCGATGCGACCTACCTCGCTGGCCTGACCAACGAAGACACCCGCATCAAGTACACCTCGCCGACCATCAACGGCTTCAGCTTCGGCGTTGACTTCACCCCCGTGGTCGGTGGCGCCAGCCATGCCGGCAACGGCGGCGTGAACGACCTGATCAACGACAGCAGCACCCTGTACGAGAACGTCGTCACCGGCGGCGTGAACTGGCAGGGCACTTTCGACGACCTCTCGGTCTTGGTCGCCGGTACGGCCGCCTACGGTAACGGCGTCACCAGCGACAACAACACCCAGCACCATGACCTCGAGGTCTACACCCTCGGCACCCGTATCGCCTCCGGCGGTATCGCTGCCAGCGTGAACTGGACGCACAACGCCAGCATCTTCCTCACCAGCAAGTCGGTCGACAGCGTCGTCGGTGACTTGAGCTACCAGTTCGGTCCGTTCCTGGCCTCGGTTTCCTATGCCTACACCTGGGCCGGCAAGGGCAATGGTCTGACCGACCAGGACCAGGCGACCGGCGTCGATCTGAAGGACAACCACATCGCTGGTGTCAACCTGACCTACACCGTGGCCCCGGGCCTGAACACCTACGCCGAAGTGATCTACGAAAAGCAGAACTTCCGCGAAGGCCAGGATTTCGAGAACGCCAACCTGATCACCGGCATCAACGTCGCCTTCTAAGGCACATTGAACCGCTCGACGGTTGGTTCGAGAAGACCAGGCGTGACAGACCACTCCTAACGGTCTCTGTCTCGTCCCCTCGAAGGCTGAAAGGTTACGTCTGGTCGAAGGAGGATGCGCGGTCTGCAGACCGCGCATCCTTTTTTATTGGGATGGGCATTGCCGGGCGCGCCATGGTTGCCGCCGGGCGAGTCGGACCGGGACGGTGCAGGCCGCAGCCTGTCCTGCCATTCCGATCCCGCAAGACAGACACGCCGGCAACACCTCCGGCTCGACTCTTGAAATCGGCAACACCCAGCTTTTCCGCGGCTTTTTTGACGCCGGAGCGGGCCGCTGCGCCTCGCTGCGACATGCTTCAATGCAAACATACATACATGTACGTATAATTTCATTGCTGCGCTTTCAGGGGCAGGATTACATTTCCGTATGGTTTCGGGGCGTCGTTCCCGGGCAGGTGTCTCCCGCATCCCGATGCGGTGGCCGATACCGGCGCTGGAATCCGACGCAATGCGAATGGTATTTATTGCGGGCTTGGAGAGCCCGCGCCCTGAAGATCCGATGGCGGTTCAGACCTCGGCAGAGTCAGCGGCATGGGACGCGACTCGCGGTCGGGAGATGGAGCCCGGAAGTGCAGGGCACAGGAGGGACCATGAGGAAGCTACTGGTCGCTGTCACAGCGATGGGGGCGGTTGCGCTGGCCTCGACGTCGGCGTCTGCCGACCTGCAGGTCAAGGTCAGCGGTTTCGTCGCGTTCGAGTCCACGTTGTCGCTGTCGGATTCCCGCAGCGACGATTTCGACCGGGATTACGATTTCCAGACCAATGCGCGGCTGATCTTCGACGTCAAGAACGTCACGGATTCGGGCCTGGAATATGGCGCCCGCGTGCGCTTCAACTCGGTCAACCGCAATGACGGCGTCCGGGTCACCCGCACCTATGTCTATGTGAAGGGCGATTTCGGCACGATCACCTTCGGCAACGCGCCGACGATCGCCGACGACATCGGCTACGTCTATGCCCATGACGACCTGGTCAGCAACATGGGCGCGGGTGCGCTCGATTACGGCGAATTGCTCGACGGCGACTTCCCGCTCGGCGGCGGCAATTTCTACTCGATCAATGCCACCTATCTCGCCGGCCTGACCAACGAAGATACCCGCATCAAATACCTGTCGCCGACCTTCGACGGCGTCAGCTTCGGTGTGGACTTCACGCCGGTGGTCGGCGGCGCCAGCCATGCCGGCAACGGCGGCGTCAACGACCTGATCAATGACGACCAGACCTTCTACGAGAACGTGGTCACCGCCGGCGTCAACTATGAGGACACGTTCGGCGACCTGTCGGTCCGGGGCGCTGCCACGGCCGCCTATGGCAATGGCGTCCAGACCTCGGGGTCCGGGGCGAACCCGGATGGCCACAACCTCGAGGTCTACACGCTCGGCGGCAAGGTCGGGTACCGCGACGTCTATGCCAGCGTGAACTGGACCCACAACCAGAGCATCGCCCTGTCCGACAAGCCGGTCGACAGCATCGTCGGCGATCTGAGCTACCAGTCCGGCCCGTTCCTGGCGTCGCTGTCCTATGCCTACACCTTCTCGGACAAGGGCAACGGCCTCAAATCGGTCGAGAGCAACGGTTCGGACCTGAAGGACAACCACATCGTCGGCGCGAACGTGACCTACACCGTCGCGCCCGGCCTCAACACCTACGCCGAAGTCATCTACGAAAAGCAAAGCTTCCGCGTGGGCCAGGATTTCGAGAACGCCAACCTGATCACGGGCATCATCCTCGGTTTCTGAACCGCGGATGAGCTGGATCGGTCGGCTCGGGAAGACCGGCGTGACGGACCATTCCTAACGGTCTCTGTCTCGTCCCCTCGAAGGCTGATAGTCACGTCCGGTCGACGGGGATGCGCGGTCTCAGGACCGCGCATCCTTTTTTTACAGCCCGATTCCGGTCAGGTTCCGGCCAGCGGGATATGCGGCGCCGCGTTGCGCGGCAGCAGCCCGGTCAGGCGCGGATCCGGCCGATGGATCACCCGCTGGGCATAGGGCGAGAAGCCGGCACGCTGGTAATGGGCCAGGGCCTTGGGGTGGTCGAGATTGCAGGTGTCGACCGTCATCCGGCCGATCGGCCGCGACCAGGCGATGTCGAGCAGCGAGCGCAGCAGGAACGGCCCCAGGCGGCGGCCGATGAAGTCCGGCATCAGCCCGAAATAGGCTAGGTCGGTCGCCTCGGGGCTGGTCTGGAACAGCTCGCCGAACCCGGCCGGGACACCGCCGACATACAGCACATAGACGTCGGTCCGCTCGTCGGCCAGCCGCAGCTGCAGCGTGGTGTCGTCCCACATCCGCCGCTCGGTCCACAGCCAGTTGGTGCCGACAGCGTCATAGAGATAGCGGTAATAGGACACGGTCGCCGGCTCGGCCCGCATCAGCGCGTGCCGGTCCAGCGGCGGGGCCGGGGGCGGGCGCACCGGTTTCGCCGTCATCTCCAGCTGGGTGACGGTGATGGTCAGCTCGCCGATCCCCGCTGGGTCGCTCAACGGTCCCTCCGGGCCGGGCCGGTCTCGACCACCGTGTCGCCGGGCCGGCCCCATTCCGACCAGGACCCGTCATAGACCGGGACATCCTCGCGGCCGATCCGGTGCAGGCCGAGGGCGAGGACGCAGGCGGTGATGCCGCTGCCGCAGCTCGCCGTGACCGGGCCGCTCTCCGGCAGCCCGGCGGCGGCGAATCGAGCGGCGATGACGTCCGGCGGCAGCAGCCGCTTGGTCGCGGGATCCAGCAGCTCGCCGAAGGGCAGGTTGAGGCTGCCCGGAATGTGGCCGCCGCGCAGCCCGGCGCGTGGTTCCGGCGCCGTGCCCTCGAAGCGTTCGCGCGCCCGGGCGTCGATCACAGTGCCGACGGTGCCGGCCTGGATCTGGCCCCGGGCGCGGACCAGCCCCGGCCGCGGATGCGGGGTGAAACGGGCCGGAACCGGGGCCGCGGCGCCGCTGGCCAGCGGCCGGCCTTCGGCCCGCCAGGCCGGCAGCCCGCCATCCAGCACCGCCACGCCGTCATGGCCGAAGGCGCGCAGCATCCACCAGGCACGGGCGGCGCTCATCAGCCCATGCGCGTCGTAGCAGACGACGAAGCTGTCATTGCCGATGCCCAGCGCCCCGACCTTTTCGGCGAACAGGGCAGGGGGCGGCAGCATGTGCGGCAGGCCGTCCGGCGCCCGGCTCTCTGGTGCCGCGATGTCGTCGACATCGAACAGCACCGCGCACGGGATATGGGCCTCGGCGAACTCGGTCGCCGCGTCGCGGTTGGTGCCCGGCATGTGATAGGTGGCGTCGACGATGCGGATGTCCGGGTCGTCGAGATGCTCGGCCAGCCAGGCGGTGGAGACGATGGTGTTCATGCTTCGCCTGCAAAGGTGATGACGACGCGGCGGTTCTGCTTGCCCTTGTTCTCGATCTTGGCGATGGCAAGCGCGCCGATCTCCGCGGTGTTGCGGACATGGGTGCCGCCGCAGGGCTGCAGATCGGTCGGCGCGGCGGCATCGCCGATCCGCACCAGCCGGACCCGGCCGAAGCCGGTCGGCGGCTTCACCGACATGGTGCGCACCAGCTCCGGCCGCGCCGCCATTTCCGCGTCGGTGATCCAGATGGTCTCGATCGGCAGGGCGGCGGCGACCAGCTCGTTCAGCCGGGCCGTGATCGTCTCGGCGTCCAGCGCGCCGCTCGGCAGGTTGAAGTCCAGCCGGCTGCGCTCGGCGCCGATCTGCCCGCCGGTGACATCGCCGGGCACCGCGACGCACAGCAGGTGCAGGGCGGTGTGCATCCGCATGTGGCGATACCGCCGGTCCCAGTCCAGGGCGATTTCGACCGGGGTGCCGGGGGCGGGCAGGGCGCTGCCCTCTGCCACCAGGTGGCGGATCTCGTCGGGCGTCTCGCCCTTGCGGGTGTCGGTGACCACGGCCTCGCCGCCGGCCCAGCGGATCACGCCGGTGTCGCCGGGCTGGCCGCCGCCGGTCGCGTAGAAGATGGTCCGGTCCAGGACGATGCCCTCCGGCGTCGCGGCGACCACCGTGGCGGTCGCGGTGCGCAGATAGGCGTCGTCGCGGAACAGCAACTCGGTCATGCGGCAGTCTCCAGCCAGTCGGGCAGCGGCAATCCCTTCTCGCGCAGGAATTCCGGGTTGTAGAGCTTGGATTGATAGCGGCTGCCGTGGTCGGCGAGGATGGTGACGATGGTGTGGCCGGGGCCTAGCCGCAGCGCCATCTTGACCGCGCCGGCCAGGTTGATGCCGGTGGATCCGCCGAGCAGCAGCCCTTCCTCCTTGGCCAGGCGGAACAGGATGGTCAGCGCCTCCTCGTCGGTCGCCTGCTGCGCCCAGTCCAGCGGCATGCCCTCGAGGTTCCTGGTCACCCGGCCCTGGCCGATGCCTTCGGTGATCGAGCTGCCTTCGGCCTTCAGCTCGCCATGGGCGTACCAGTTGTACAGCGAGGCGCCGAGCGGGTCGGTCAGCGCGATCTGCACCTTGGGGTCGCGCTCCTTCAGCGCCATGGCGATGCCGGCCAGGGTGCCGCCGGTGCCGACGGCGCAGGTGAAGCCGTCAATCCGGCCGCCGGTCTGGTCCCAGATTTCCGGCCCGGTGGTGCGGTAGTGGCCGTCGCGGTTGGCGGTGTTGTCGAACTGGTTGGCCCAGATCGCGCCGTTCGGCTCCGTCTTCGCCAGCTCGTCGGCGAGGCGGCCGGAATAGTGGACGTA
>NZ_JBYRFX010000804.1:0-3009 GCF_057815775.1 Inquilinus sp. | reverse complement strand
GTTCAGAGCGAGGCCGTAAAGGAAGAATGGCGTTGCCGAATCTGAACCCTCATAGCGCGCGATCAGGGTCTTACCGCCGCCGCTGAATCCGCTGACGGCGTTGACAGTGATCGGATGGTCTCGCGGCACCAGGCCGCGATCCACCAGTGGCCGCAGCAACGCAATGGCGCCGGTCGCATAGCAGCCGGGGTTGGAGATGCGCTTCGACCCGGCGATCGCTTCGGCCTGGCCGGGCGCCAGCTCGGGGAAGCCATAGGTCCAGCCCTCGGCGGTGCGATAGGCGGTCGAGGCGTCGATCACCCGCACATCGGGGTTTTCGACCATCGCCACCGCCTCGCGCGCCGCATCGTCCGGCAGGCACAGGATCACGGCGTCGACGGCGTTGAGCAGCCGGCGGCGCGCCACCGGGTCCTTGCGCTCGGCATCGGGCAGGCTGACGATCTCGACATCGCTGCGCTTGGCCATGCGGTCGCGGATCTGCAGCCCCGTGGTCCCAGCCTCGCCATCGATGAACACGGTTGCCGGCATCGCCCTGCCCTCGGAAAGATCGATCGGTCGGGATGACTTATCACATTCCGGGGCCCGGCCGAACCGGCGTCACCGTCATGGCGGGTATCGCCGGGACGATGGTGAAGGGGCGGGATGGCCGCCCTTTGCCTCCCCTTCCCCCACTGTCATTGCCGGGCTTGACCCGGCAATCCAGAAGATGTCGACAGTCTCTGGATGCCCGGATCAAGTCCGGGCATGACAGTTGGAGGAGGCTGCCGTGCCTGTCTCAGCGTCAGCGCCCGGCCTTCAACTCCCGCAGCACGGTGGAGATGCGGTCCAGTGCGGCCGGGGCGTGCTCATAGCCATGGGTGATGCGCAAATGATGCTCGGCGCCGAGATAGACGCCCGGCGCCACCAGCACCGAGGTGCGGCGGCGGATGGCATCGGCGACCGCGACCGAGTCCAGGTCGAGGTGATAGCGGACGAAGCCGAGCGCCGTGGCCGCCGGCGGCACCGCCGAAACCAGGTCCGGATTGGCCGACAGCCAGCGCTCCAGCCCGGCCCAGCCGCTGCGCGACAATTCCCGCTGCCGGCCGACCAGCCGGGCGCGGGTTTCCGGCTTCAGCGCCATCTCGGCCAGCAGCATCGACGGGCCGGCCGCGGCGATGACGACATATTCGTGCCGGCGCCACGCGTCCTCGACCAGATCCTTCGGCCCGACCAGCCAGCCGATGCGCAGGCCGGCCAGGCCATAGGCCTTGGACAGGCTGCCGACCACCACCACCCGCTCATAGCCGCCCCAGAAGCTCGGCGTCTCCACATCGGTCAGGCGTTCGGTGCCGCGATAGACCTCGTCGACATGCAGCCAGGCGCCTGATTTGGCGGCGATGGCGGTGATCCGCGCCGCCTCCTCCGCCGTCAGGATGCTGCCGGTCGGGTTGTTCGGGTTGACGATGGCGATCATCCGGGTGCGCGGGCCGACCGCCGCCTCCAGCGCGTCGAGATCCGGCCGCCAGCCCTGGTCGGGCAGTAGCGGGAAGCTTTTCACGGTGCAGCCGAGGTTGCGGGCGATGCCCCAGACCTGACGGTAGCCCGGCTCCATCACCACGATCTCGTCGCCCGGCGACAGCAGCGCCTGGCACAGGATCTGGTTGGCCTCGGACGCGCCCGTCGTCACCAGCACCTGGTCGGCCTGCGCGCCGGCATAGAGGCTGGCGATCCGGGTCCGCAGCGCGTCGGTGCCGTTGACCTGGGGGTAGAACAGCACCTGGTCCAGCAGCCGGTCGACCGCGCCGGCGCCCAGCACCTCGCGCAGCGTGGCGCAGCGCACCGAGCTGTCGGCAAGGTTGATCTCGACCGTGTGTTCCCACTCCGACTGCCACTGCTCGAGCGCGAAAGGCTGGAAGGTCATCGCCGCATCCCCGGAAATCGATCGCAATCCCATATGCAATATATTACATCTCAATCGGCAACAAGATGTGAAAGCGAGGCCCGGCGATGACATCGTCGCGAGAGGTGCTGGACCGGATCGCCCAGCGGTTGCGCCAGGAGCGCCAGGCGCGCGGCCTGAGCCAGGCGGCGCTGGCCGAGCGCAGCGGCGTGTCGCTGCGCATGCTGGCGCTGATCGAAAAGGCGGAGACGAACCCGAGCATCGCCACGCTGGCGGAGATCGCGACCGGTCTGGGCATCAGCCTCGGCGCCCTGGTCGGCAGCGGCGAGGAGGCGGCGGCCCGGGTGATCCCGCCGCAGGATTTCGCCACGGTGTGGCAATCGCCGGCGGGCAGCGCCCGGCTGCTCGCCTCCGGCGGCAAGGCCGAGCTGTGGGATTGGGCGCTGGCGGCCGGCGCCCGCTACGACGCCGCACCCGACCCGGCCGGCACGATCGAACTGATCCAGGTGCTGGAGGGCGTGCTGGTGCTGGAGGTCGACGGCGCCGTCCACGCCGTTCCCGCCGGCCACGCGCTGCGCCTGGCCAGCGACCGCGCTTACGCCTACCGCGCCGAAAGCGGGCCGGTGCGCTTCGTCAAGGTGGTAAGCCAGACTTGAGCCCGTTTGGTAATGCTACTGGCGCGGCCGCCTGACGGCGGTTTCTCCGCTTCCGGTGCTCACGGACCCAAACGTCCGCTGCGCGCCGGTTCTCGAAACCACCGCCATTCGACTCTCGCCAGCGCATTTCCAAACGGCCTCTGAGCGACACCCGCGCTTAGGGGGCGGAGACCATGATGAGGACCTGGTTGACCGCATCGCGCCCCCGCAGCCGGTGCTTCAACAGGCCGGAGAACTGCAGGAAGTCCCCTTTCGCCAGCACGGTCACCTGGCCGGCGGCATCGACTTCCACCGACCCGTCCACCACGAAGATCATCTCTTCGCCGCCATGGTGGTGTTCGGAATCCCGGACCGCCGCCATCGGCAGGTCGACGATGAAGACATTCGCGGCGCCGGCATCGCCCGGCCGGCTGAGCGGCGAGAACGCATAGCCGGCCTCCTCGGGCGCCATCGTCCGGGCGGGACGGCCATCCC
>NZ_JBYRFX010000803.1:0-6405 GCF_057815775.1 Inquilinus sp. | reverse complement strand
ATCGGCGGCACCATCAAGCTCGCCGTCGCCGATCTCGGCGTCGTCGGCGCCTTCATCGGCCAGACCCTGCGCGGCCAGGTCGACGCCACCCTGGCGCTCGACCCCGCCAATGGCGCCAGGATCGACCTGACCGCCCGGCGCGTCGCCTATGGCGCCACCGCCACGGTCGACGAGGCCCGGCTGACCGGGCTGGTGGTCGACCCGATGGCGGAGAACCGCCGCATCCAGGACGGCAAGCTGGTGGTCACCGGCGCCAACGCCGGCGGCACCCCGATCAGCCGGGCCGAGCTCAATGTCGCCGGCACCATGCAGCAGCTGGCGCTGCAGCTGCAGGCCGCCACCGGCTACGGCACCGCCGAGATGGCCGCCGATGTCGGGTTGGGCGGGGCCGAGACGGTGGTCGACCTGAAGCGCCTGGCGGTCCGCCAGGCCGGGCAGTCGGTCACCTTGTCGAAGCCGGCCACCATCCGCGCCGGCGCCGACGGCGTCGACCTCGGCACCATCGACCTCGCGGTCAGCGGCGGTGGCGGCATCACCCTGTCCGGCAAGGCCGGCAACGCGCTGGATCTGCGCGCCCGCATCGCCCGGCTGCCGCTCGGCCTGGCCGAGATCGCCAGCCCCGGCCTCGGTCTGCAGGGCCAGTTGAACGGCGACGCCACCATCACCGGCAGCGCCGCCGACCCCGGCGGCAAGTTCTCGCTGAAGGTCACCGGCGCCAAGATGGGCGGCCTGAACACGGCCGGGCTGCCCCCGGTCGACGCCACCGCCGACGGCACCATCGCCGGCCAGCGCGTCAACGTCACCAGCCGGGTCACCGCCGGCAAGGCCCGGCTGGACCTGCAGGCCGCGGTGCCGCTGGGCGGCGGGCAGATCTCGGCCTCGGCCAAAGGCCAGGTCGACCTGGCGATGTTCAATGATTTCCTGGCCGCCGGCGCCGACCGGATCGGCGGCCCGCTGTCGCTCGACGTCAAGGTCGCGGGCACCGCCGACAAGCCCCAGGCCTCCGGCACCGTCACGCTGCGCGGCGGCAGCTACCAGAATTCGCAATACGGCGTCCGGCTGCAGAACATCGACGCCACCATCACCGGCGCCGGCGACAGCTTCCGCCTGAGCAGCCTGTCGGCGAAGACGCCGGGCGGCGGCACCATCAGCGGCAGCGGCAGCGTCACGCTGGGCCCACATGGCAGCCTGCCGGTCGATTTGCGGATCCAGACCGGCAACGCGCTGCTGGTGTCCAGCGACCTCGCCACAGTGCATGCCGACAGCGACCTGACCCTGTCCGGCGACCTGTCTGCCAACGCCCTGCTCAAGGGTTCGGTCAAGATCCGCAACGCCATCATCCAGATCCCGGACAGCTTCCCGGTGTCGGTGACGCCGATCCCGGTGCGCCAGGTCAACGCGCCGCCACAGATCGCCGCCCGGTTGAAGGCGGACGCGCCGGCCCCGGCGCCGAAGGCGACGCGGAACCAGCCGCAGAAGCCGCCGTCGCAGATCGGGCTCGACATCACGGTCGACGCCCCGAACCAGTTCTATGTCCGCGGCCAGGGTGTCGATGCCGAGATGCAGGGCCAGCTCCACGTCGTCGGCACCACCGCGACCCCCGACATCCAGGGCGGTTTCGAGATGCGACGCGGCCACATCTCGAAATTCGGCCGGCGGCTGGATTTCGAGCATGGCCGCATCACCTTCGACGGCGGGGTGATGGACCCGCGGCTCGACTTCCTGGCCTCCTCCACCGCCGGCGACGTCACCGCCCATATCGCGATCGGCGGCTATGCCTCGAAGCCGGAGCTGACGCTCAGCTCCTCGCCGGAGCTGCCGCAGGACGAGGTGCTGTCGCGGCTGCTGTTCGGCCAGGCCACCGGCCAGTTGAGCCCGACCCAGGCGATCCAGCTGGCCCAGGCGGCGGCGGAGCTGGCGGGCATCGGCGGCGGCGCCGGCACCGGGCTGCTGGGCGGCATCCAGAAATCGCTCGGCCTCGACCAGCTCGACTTCAACACCGATGCCGCCGGCGCCTCCTCCGTCGGTGTCGGCCGCTACCTCACCGATGGCGTCCGCGTCGGGGTGCAGCAGGGCATCGACGCCGGTGACACCAAGGCGACCGTCAGCGTCGACATCACCTCCAATATCAAGGGCCAGGCGGAGGTCGGCGGCGACAGCGGCGGCGCCGTCGGTGTCACCATGGAATGGGATTATTAAGCGTAATTCGCGAAGATGCGACTCATTGACGCTACCAGGAGTTGTAATTTCACCTGATGGCAGGCTCGCGGGCCCGAGCGGCCCGCGAGTCCGGCTGCAATCCGTTGATTCATCCCGATTCGCCCCGATTCCGGGGTTTCCTGATTCGATATATAAAATTTGATATAGTTTTTATCTAATATTGCCGTTATATTCATCCGACTTGTTTGGAACAACCTTTCCTGCGATCGGGTTTTTAGAACTCGGACAGGCAGACCCCACCCAGCTTGAGCGGAAGGACGACGCGGATGGCGCTTGAGAAAGCCCCGATGCCGAGCAACGAAGCCCAATCCCTGGCGACCGACCCCTGCGAGACGACCTTCTATCTGGATTCCCGGCAGATCATGGAACAGCGCTGGTACAAGCCGTTCGGGAGCGAACCCAGTTACCTCCTCCATCGCGATGCCGCCCCGGCGCGGGTGGAGTATTACGAGGACGGCACGGTCCGGCGTGAGGATTGGTGCCAGGCCGGAAAATACCACCAGACCGAGAAGCCCGCGGTCACCGTCTATCGTGCCGACGGCACGCCGAAATTCGAATGGTGGTTCGTGGCTGATGAGGCCCATCGCGTGGCCGGCCCCGCCTATATCTACCATCACCAGGATGGCAGCCGGCTGGAGCGCTGGTACCAGCACAACCAGCGCCATCGCACCAACGGGCCGGCCGTGATCGAGCGGGCCGGCGACGGCACGATCCGCCAAGCGGAATGGTGGCTCGGCGGCAAGGACATCACGGCCGCGGCGAAGGAATTCCTGGCCGATCAGGGGCTGGGCTGGCCGTTCGACCGGGCGCAGGAGGCCGTCTTTCTCGAACGGATCCTCCGCCGGGCCGCCTGAGCCCCGTCAGACCGCGGGGTCCGCAGCCTCGTCGCCGCGTGCGACCGCGATCGCGCCGTCGGGCAGGTTCTGGCGCAAGAACTCCGCCAGCATCTCGATCTCGCTGCGCCGGGCCGCGCCGCGGCGCCACACCAGCCCGATCCGCCGTGACGGCGCCGGTGCCTCGAACGGCCGGACCGCGACGTCGGAATCGGTCATGGTCTGTGCCGTGCAGGCCAGCGCCGGCAGCAGGGTGATGCCGATCCGGCCCGCCACCATCTCGCGCAGGGTCGACAGGCTGGTGGCGCCGAAGGTGTCCTCCTCCGGCCGGGCGGCGCTGCGGCAGACCTCCAGCGCCTGGTCGCGCAGGCAATGCCCGTCCTCCAGCAGCAGCAAATGTTCGCCGGCGAGGTCGGCGGCGGAGACGCGGTTCGCCCGGGCCAGCCGGTGCCCGGTCGGCACCGCCAGGAAGAACGGCTCATCGAACACCGGCATGGCGTTCAGCTTGGGGTCCTCGACCGGCAGTGCCAGCAGCGCCGCCTCCAGCTCGCCCCGACGCAGCCGTTCGACCAGCCGGTCGGTCATGTCCTCGCGCAGATAGAGGCGCAGATCCGGATAGGTGCGGCGCAGCGCGCGCATCAGCCGCGGCAGCAGATAGGGCCCGAGCGTCGGGATCACGCCAAGCCGGAAATCCCCCGCCAGCGGCGCCGCCTGATCGCGCGCCGCCAGCAGCAGGTCCTGGGTTTCGGCCAGGATGCGCCGGGCCCGGTCAACGATGGATTCGCCGAGCGGAGTCAGCAGGATGCGCCGCTTCGACCGTTCGAACAGCGGCCCGCCCAGCAGGTCTTCCAGCGCCTGCACTTGGGCGCTGAGCGAGGGTTGGCTGACATGGCATGCGGCGGCGGCCCGGCCGAAATGGCGCGTGTCGGCAACCGCGACGACATAGCGGAGCTGCCGCAGGGTAATCGGTTGGTTCATAGGCTCAGCCTATCATAATGCTCGGAACAATCGATTTGATTGTCGGACTTGGCCTTGCTATCCCTCTGCTGCATTGCGGCATCAACTCTGTTGCGCCGCAACACGAATCCAAAAAACCCACCGACACCACGGAGCTTCCCATGCCCATGTTCACCATTGGCGACACCTTCCCGGATTTCTCGCTCCAGGCGGTCGTTTCGACCAACCCGAAGGACGCCTTCACGCAGATCGACCGCGGCGCCAGCAAGGGCAAGTGGAAGGTCGTGTTCTTCTGGCCGAAGGATTTCACCTTCGTCTGCCCGACCGAGATCGCGGCCTTCGGCAAGTTGACCGAGGACTTCGCCGACCGTGACGCGCTGCTGTATGGCGTCTCGACCGACAGCGAGTTCGTGCACCTGGCCTGGCGCCAGAACCACGCCGACCTCAAGGACCTGCCGTTCCCGATGCTGGCCGACATCCGCAAGGATCTGAGCCGCACTCTCGGCATCCTCGAGAAGAGCGAAGAAGTCTGCCTGCGCGCCACCTTCATCGTCGACCCCGAGAACATCATCCGCTTCGTCTCGGTCAACGACATGTCGGTCGGCCGCAACCCGGCGGAAGTCCTGCGCGTGCTCGACGCGCTGCAGACCGACGAGCTGTGCCCCTGCAATTGGCAGAAGGGCGAGGAGACCCTCAAGGCCGCCTGATCCGGCGTCCTTGTGATCTCCGCGGCCGACCCACGAAGCGGGTCGGCCGCCTGTTTTTTCCCTGCCCTGCCGGAGCCATGCCATGTCCATCGACACGCTGAAGGCCGCCCTTCCCGACTACGCCAAGGACCTGAAGCTCAACCTGTCCTCGGTCCTGACCCCGCCCGGCGTGACCGCCCAGCAGATCTGGGGCACCGCCCTGGCCAGCGCCTTCGCCTCGCGCAACGTCACGGTGATCAAGGCCATCGCCGCCGAAGCGGCGCAGCACCTGTCGCCGGAGGCGCAGACCGCCGCGAAGACCGCCGCCGCGATCATGGGCATGAACAACATCTATTACCGCTTCACCCATCTCGTTTCCGAGAAGGATTATGCGACCCTGCCGGCACGGCTGCGCATGAACGCGATCGCCAACCCCGGCATCGACACCGTCGATTTCGAGCTGTATTCGCTTGCGGTCTCGGCGATCAACGGCTGCGGCATGTGCATGGACAGCCATGAGCAGGTCGTGGCCAAGAAGGGCGTCGGCAAGGACGTGGTCCAGGCCATCATCCGCATCGCCTCGGTGATCCACGCCGTGGCCGCGACGCTCGACGCCGAGGAGAAGCTGGCCGCCTGAGGCGCCTGCTTCCAGACACGTCAGGAAGGCCCGCCCCGGCGGGCCTTTTTCGCATCCGGCCTCTATTCTGCTGCAGCCGCCTTCTGTTCCAGCAGGCGCGCCAGCTTGGCCATTGTGTCGGCTTCGGCCAGCGGCACGAACACGACCATCCGCCGGTCGGTGCCGTCGTCGAAGCGCATGGCGGTGTGTTCGAACACCATGGCGCCCGCGGCCGGGTGGCGGACACGCTTTCGGCCCGACAGATGCGGCAGCACCTCGTGCCGCGGCCACCACTCGCGGAATTCCGCGCTGGCACCGAGCAGATGCGCCACCAGCCGCTCGAAATCCGGGTCCCCGGCATATTTGGCGCTGTCGGCCCGGAACTGGCCGAGCGCTGCCCGCGCCACCGCCTCCCAATCCGGCAGCAGCCGCCGGTGCCTGGGGTCGGTGAAGACCATGTGCATGATGTTGCGCGCATCGCCGGCCAGCGCGCCGTAATCGCCGAACACCGCCGCCGCGGCCCGGTTCCAGGCCAGCACGTCCCAGCGCCGGCCGGTGACATAGGCCGGCTGGTCGGCCAGGCTGTCCAGCATCCGGCGTAGCGGCTCGCACACCTCTTCCGGCGCCCGGGCCCGGTCGTCCGGCGGCGGCCGCCCGGCCAGGACATAGAGATGATGCCGCTCTGCCGGGTCCAGCCGCAGGGCGCGGGACAGCGCCGACAGCGTCTCCACCGACGGGCGCACCTCGCGCCCCTGCTCCAGCCAGCTGTACCAGGTGGTGCCGACGCCGCCGAGCAGCGCGACCTCCTCCCGCCGCAGGCCCGGCGTCCGCCGCCGCGCGCCTTCGGGCAGGCCGACATCGCGCGGCGCCAGGCGTTCGCGCCGCGATCGCAGGAAGGCGCCCAGCTCGCGCCGCCGCCCCGTGTCGGCATCCGGGGCCTGGTCGGTCATCGTCATGCCTGGATCATATCAGGATCGATACCAGGATAAAGCCGGTCCTGTTTGCCGATTTCGCGGGCGGTCATCGTTGCGTCATCGCCACGCAGGAGCACACCATGTCCGTTTCCCAGACCCATGCCGTCGTCATCGGCGGC
>NZ_JBYRFX010000802.1:0-13381 GCF_057815775.1 Inquilinus sp. | reverse complement strand
GGCCCCGCTTCCGGATGGAGGCGGGGCTTTTTCATGTCGGGTCTTCTGCCGGCAGCGAAACGGTGCCAGGCGCCATGATTTTGTCCCAGTGCCGCGGTTAGGCTGCCGGCAACGGCCAGCTATGGAGCGACTGCATCTTGGACACTGGAACTGTGGCGAAGCCCGTCCTCGCGAAACTTCGGGCGAATGTCGTCCTGGTCGTTGCGCTGGTGGTCCTGCTCTGGCTGGCGCTGTCGTCCTACTTCACCGTCAACCAGAACGAGGTCGGCGCGGTGCTGCGCTTCGGCCGCCTGGTCAGCGATGAGCCGGTGCAGCCGGGCCTGCACTTCAAGGCACCCTTCGTGGACAGCGTTCACACCATCCGCACCTCGATCGAGAAAATCCCGATCCCGGAAATCCACGTCAAGACGATCGACAACCAGTTCGTCTCGATCGACATGAGCCTGACCTATCACTTCTCCGATCCGCTCAAGGCGCTGTTCCAGGTCGGCGACATGGGCGGCGGCACGGTGAGCGAGAAGGTGATCCCCTTCGTGCAGAGCCGCACGCTCGACGTGTTCGGCCAGGTCAATGCGCTGGAGATCGCCGACAAGAAGAAGGGCCTGGAGAACTCGATCCTGATGGCGATCCAGGCCCAGGCCGCCGACATGTTCGGCGTGAAGGTCGAGGACATCCAGATCACGCAGATCAAGTACGACGAGAACTTCGAGAAGAACATCCAGATCACGGTGCAGACGCGCAACCAGCAGCTGGCGGCCGTCAACATCCTGAAGGTGCGGCAGACCGAGGCCGAGCAGGCCGTCGCCGTCGCCACGGGCGAGGCCGACGCGGCGGCCGCGACCGCCGACGGCCAGAAGCGCGTGGCCATCGCCCAGGCCGAGGCGCAGGCGCAATCCGTCCGCCTGGCCGCCGATGCCGCGGCCTATGACGTGGCGAAGCGGGCCGAGGCCGAGGCGACCGCCAAGCGCGAGGTCGGTGCGGCCGAGGCCGAGGTGATCTCGACCAAGGCCCAGGCCGCCGGGTCCGCGGCCGCCTATTCGGAGATCCTGCGGGCGGAGGCGACGAAGAACTGGACCGGCTCGGTCCCGGCCGTCCAGCTCGGCTCCGGCTCCGGCCAGGCGGGGGCCACCCCGGTCGTGGTGCTGCCGCCCGACCTAGTCAGGCCGGCCGCGCCCGCGCCGCAGACCCAGACGGAGTAACCGAGGCCGGTCAGCCGGCCGCGTCGTCGCCGGCCAGCCCGAAGCTGCCCTCGAACACGCCGACGCAGCGCCCGCCGACGAAGGCGGTCGTGGTGCCGTCCTGCCGGCGGGCCCGGGCCAGCAGCAGGCTCGGGCGGCCCATGTCTCCGCCCTGGCCGACCCGTAGCTGCAGCTCCGGCGCGCCGGCGAGTTCGGCTCGCAGGGCGGTCACGGCGGCGGTGGCGCTGCCGGTCGCCGGATCCTCGACCATGCGCGGGGTGAACATGCGGGCCTGCAGGTCGCAGCTGGCTTCGGCCCCCGCGGGGTCGCCGACATAGGCGTAGACGGATCTGGCGCCGTCGAGCGGAAACAGGCGGTCATAGGCCTGGCGGTCCGGCCGGGCCCGGCGCAGCGCGTCGCGTGAGGCCAGCTCGACGATCAGGAAGGGCAGGCCGACCGAAACCACCTGGGGCGCGTGGGCAGCGGTCAGTACCTCATCCTCGGTCAGGCCGAGGCAGGCCGCGGCCTGGCCGGCCGACACCGTGGCGCGGCGTGAAAGCGGCTCCGGCGCGGTCAGTTCCGCCCCCGTCACTTGGTCGTGCTCCTGCAGCAGGCGCACGGGGACGAGGCCGGCCAGCTCTTCGAACAGGAACCGGTCCGGCACAGCCTCGCCCAGCGCCGCAGCCTGCCGGGCCAGGATGAAGGCCGTCCCGATGTTGGGGTGGCCGGCGAAGGGCAGCTCACGCTCCGGCGTGAAGATCCGCACCCGGGCGGTGTGGGCCGGATCGCCCGGCGGCAGCACGAAGGTCGTCTCGACATAGTTGAATTCCAGCGCAATCGCCTGCATCTGGCGGGTCGAGAGGCCGGCCGCGTCGAGCACCACGGCGACGGGATTGCCCCCGAACATGCGGTCGGTGAACACGTCGGCGGTGGCGTAGCGGCGTTTCATGGTCGTGATTCCGATATGGGGGTGTGCCCGGCCGGCCCGCATCGGGCCGGCCGGGTCGCCTTGTCAGCCCTTCCAGAAGGGTTTGACCGACTCATGGAAGGCGTCGCTGCGGCCGATGCCGAGATCGCGCAGTTCATGGTCGCTCAACGCATCGAGCTGGCGTCGGGTCCGCGCGCGCTGCATCCACCGGGAAAAGGTCTGCCGCAGGCCGTGGATGAGGCCGGGGTGGGACAAGGGCACGCGGGAAACGCGGCGCTCGGCAACGCGCGTCGACATCTGAAGTCTCCTATCGGCCCGCAGCCGGACGGGGCGTGATGCCCCTTCTGGTGATCCGAACTGCGGGATTGCATTGAGAGATTGATCCGAGCATTATGTCGGTGCAATCGAAGTATTGCTCTCGGGGCAATTTGACATGCTGGAAGACTTTCGCCGAATCGCCGACGACGTGGCTGGGGAAATCGCCTCGGGGCAATGGCGCCCCGGCGATCGGCTGCCGCCGCAGCGCGACTTCGCCTATCACCGCGGCATCGCCGCCTCCACCGCCTCCCGCGTCTATGCCGAGTTGACGCGGCGGGGCCTGGTGTCGGGCGAGGTCGGGCGCGGCACCTTCGTCCGGGCGGCGACGCCGGTGCCGGCCTCGGTGCTGGCGGAGCCGTGGCAGGCAGCGGTCAATCTCGAATCCAGCTTCCCGATCCTGCCCGGCCAGCCGGCAGCGCTGGCGCAGAGCCTGCAGGGCCTGCTGCGGCCGGACGTGCTCGCCGTCGCCCTGCGGCCGGTGCCCGCCGCTGGCACCCGGGCGGCGCGGGCGGCGGCGGCGGCGTTCCTGACGGAAGCCGGCTGGGCGCCGGAGCCGGCCCAGGTGCTGTTCACCGGCAATGGACGGCAGGCGATCGCGGCGGCGCTGTCGGCGCTGGCGCCGGTCGGCGGCCGGGTCGGGATCGAGGCGCTGACCTACCCCGTGGTCAAGGGCATCGCCGCGCGGCTCGGCATCACCCTGGTGCCGATCGCGATGGATGGCGACGGGCTGCGGCCGGATGCGCTGGAGGCGGCACACCACCCGGCGCCGCTGCGTGCGGTGTACCTGCAGCCGACCCTGCACAACCCGCTCGGCGTCTCGATGCCGCCGGCACGGCGGGCAGACCTGGCGGCGACGCTGCGGCGGCTCGACCTGGTCGCGATCGAGGACCGGGTGTTCAGCTTCCTGGCCGATGATGCGCCGCTGGCGGCGCTGGCGCCGGACCACGTGATCGTGGCCGACAGCCTGTCCAAGCGCTTGGCTCCGGGCCTGTCCGTCGGCTTCGCGGTGGCACCGCACGGCCTGGTCGAGCGCATGGTCGCCGCCATCCGCTCCGGGCCGTGGAGCCCCGGCGGGCTGGCGCTGGAGGCTGCGATCCGTTGGATCTCCGACGGCACGGTGGCGGCGCTGGCCGCCGAGAAGCGGCAGGATGCGCGGGACCGCCAGGCGATCGCGGCCGAGGTTCTGGCCGGTTTCGACCTGCGTGGCGACCCGCGCGCCTATCACATCTGGCTCGACCTGCCGGAGGGCTGGCGGGCCGAGGCGTTCGCCGCCGCCGCCGCGCGCAACGGCATCTCCCTGACCCCCGGCCCGGCCTATGCGGTCGGGCCCGGCCACGCGCCGGCCGGGGTGCGGCTGGCCCTGGCCTCGCCGCCGCCGGATGTGCTGCGCGAGGCGCTGGCGACCCTGGCCCGGCTGGCCCGGACCGAGCCGGACCAGATCGCGGTGGACTGAGAGACTGCCTCAATATTGAGCACGCCGCGGCATCGCAACCCCGGCTGGATTTGCACTGCTCCGCGACGGCAAACCCGGTCATGCTGCCGGCGATAAAGGAGAGTCTTTCATGGTCCGATCCGTCATCCTTGCCGCCGCGTTGCTCGCCGTCGCCCCCGCCGCCTGGGCCCAGGATTGCCCCGACGAGAGCCAGAGCGGCCTGACGCAATGCGCCGATGCCGCCTACAAGAAGACCGACGCCGCGCTGAACGCGACCTACAAGCAGATCGTGGCCCGGCTGAAGGATGACGAGGCGACGGCCAAGTCGCTGCTCGCCGCCCAGCGCGCCTGGATCGCCTATCGCGACGCGGAGTGCAACTTCCTGACCTCCGGCTCGCAGGATGGCAGCGTCTATCCCATGCTCCAGGCACAGTGCCTGGACGAGCTGACCTCGAAGCGGGTCGACGACCTCAAGGCCCTGCTGACCTGCGAAGAGGGCGATCTGAGCTGCCCGGTCCCTGCTCCCTGACCGTCCCCGCTCCTTAACGGTTCAGCCCGGCCCGTCGCGACCGCGGCGGTAATCGCCCGGCAGCTCGCCCAGCGTGCGGCGAAACATGTCGATGAAGGCGCTGACATTCTGGTAGCCGAGGTCGAAGGCGACCGCGGTCACCGATCGGCCCTCCGAAAGCAGGCGCAGCGCGGCATGCGTCTTCACCGCCTGCCGACAGGCGCCGAAGCTGGACCCGGTCTCGGCGGCGAAGCGGCGGGTGAAGCTGCGCCGTGACATCGCCGCGCGCGCCGCCCAGCCGTCGATGCCGGCCATGTCTTCCGGCTGGTCGATCACCGCCTGCGCCACGCGGCGGAGATTGGGGTGCGACGGCATCGGGATGCGTAGGACCTGGCCCTGCTGTGCCAGGCGCAGCTCATCCACCACCACGGCCACCACCCGCGCCTGCTCCGGCGACAGCACCTCGGCGGCGGTGTAGCCGGCCACCCGGCGGGCCGCCGCCGTCAGCAGGGCCGAGGCCTGCAGCGCGCAGATCGTGTCGGGCAGCTGCGGCTGGTACGCCGCCGGGATGCTGACGATCCAGCCCTGATAGCCTGGCATCATCCGCACCGAATGCAGCTGTTCCGGCGGGATATAGGCCACGGTGCCGGCGGCCAGCACCCAGGCGTCCCGCCCGGCCTGCAGCGTGGCGATGCCGGCCTCGACCCCGGTCAGGATGCCGGTGGCGTGGACATGGCCGCCCTTGTCGATCGCGGCGTCCAGCGCCGGGAAGACCTGGCCCCACACCCGGTCCGGGTCGTCGCTCCGGCCCGGCACGCGGATTGCGGGCTGCGTCGGTGTCTTTGCCATCTGGCCCGTTCACCGTATCCAAAGTCCCGATACGGGCAGTATGCCACTCGTCGACGGCCTATCCCATCCGCATCGAAACCCTTCCCACAGGTGAAGCGATGCGTGACCCGCAACCCGGGCGGCGACGGCGATCACGTTGAATGCCTATCCCGAAGCGGCGGCCGCTTGATAAACGGAACTTCATTCCGTATAAAGCGGATGAGCGTTCCGTTTCGAGAATGGCGACCCAGACGAGGTACAGGATGCGGGTGTTTCTGACAGGCGCCACCGGTTTCATCGGGTCCTTTCTGGTTCCGGAACTCGTCGGCGCCGGCCATCACGTGGTCGGCCTCAGCCGGTCGGATGCGGGCGCCGAGGCGCTCTCCCGGGCCGGGGCGGAGGTCTTCCGCGGCGACGTGAACGACCTGGACCGCCTGCGCATCGCCGCAAGGGCGGCCGACGGCGTCATCCACGCGGCCTTCAACCACGATTTCTCCAACCTGAAACAGACCAGCGAGGACGACCGCAAGGTCATCGAGACGCTGGGCGAGGTGCTGGCCGGCTCCGACCGGCCGCTCGTCGTCACCTCCGGCACGGGCCTCGTCCGGTCGAAGGCCGGCGGCCCGGCGCTGGAGACCGACGATCACGTCACCGCGGCCGAATTCGCCCGCGCGGCGTCCGAGGAGGCGGCCGATGCCCTCATCGCGAGGGGCGGGCGCGTGATGGTGCTGCGGCTGCCGCAGGTGCACGACACGCGCCGGTTCGGCCGGATCACGCAGCATATCCAGCTGGCGCGGCAACACGGTCGGGTGGCGTATGTCGGCGAGGGCCGGAACCGCTTGCCGGCGGTGCATGTCTCCGACGCCGTCCGGCTGTACCGGCTGGCGCTCGAGCAGGGCCAACCGGGCGCGCGCTACCACGCCGTGGCCGAGGACGGTGTCGCCCTGCGCGACATCGCCGAGGTGATCGGCGCGGGGCTGAAGCTGCCGGTCCAGTCGATCACGCCGGAGGAGGCGCCGGACTATTTCGGCTGGCTGGCGACCCTCGCCACGATCGACCTCGCGGCCTCCGGCACGCTGACGCGCCAGCAGCTGGGCTGGACCCCCACCGGGCCGGACCTGCTGGCCGACCTGCGCGCCATGGACTACAGCGCGGCTTAGCCGCCGATCGGCGGCAGCGTGCCGAACTGCAGCGCGTCCAGCGCGCCCTGCAGGATCCAGGCGGCGGCGGCGGTGTCGACCGCCTTGGCCCGCTTCTTCCGGGTGACGTCGAACTCGATCATCTGGCGCTGCACCGCCACGGTCGACAGCCGCTCGTCCCAGAACGCGATCGGCAGGTCGCGCAGCCGCAGCAGGTCCTTGGCGAAGGATCGCACCGACTGGCAGCGCGGCCCTTCGCTGCCGTCCATGTTGATCGGCAGGCCGATCACCAGCCCGGCGACGATGCGGTCGTCCATGATCCGCAGCAGTTCCTGCGCATCAGGGGTGAACTTGGTGCGGCGGATCGTGCCGATCGGCGAGGCCAGCGACAGGCCCGGATCCGACACCGCCATGCCGATCGTCTTCTCGCCCAGGTCGAGCCCGATCAGCCGCCCATTGGGCGGCAGCAGGGCCTTGAGGTCGCGAAGATTGCAGACCGCCATATCGGGTGATACCTTCCGCGCCGCTTTCCGTTGGCCGTCCCCCGCGGTTCCGGCCTCATGCCGGCCCAGGGCGGCCTTCCGATCCCCGGAGATGACTACGACATGTCGCTCGACAGAGCCACCGTCGCGAAAATCGCGCATCTGGCCCGTATCCGCCTCGACGAGGCCGAACTCGATTCCATGACCGGCGAATTGTCCAAGATCCTGGACTTCGTCGAGCAACTGGGCGAGGTCGACACCGATGGAGTCGAGCCGATGACCAGCGTGGCGCAGCAGGGGCTGCGGCGGCGGTCGGACGAGGTCACCGATGGCGGCTATCCCGATCGGGTGCTGGCCAACGCGCCCTCGGCCAAGGCCGGGTTCTTTACCGTGCCGAAGGTGATCGAGTGATGTCGAAATCCACCCACCTGACCCTGGCCGGCGCACGCGACGCGCTGCAGAAGCGCGAGATCTCCGCGGTCGAGCTGACCACGGCGCATGTCGCCGCGATGGAAGACCTGCGCGGCCTGAACGCCTTCATCACCGAGACGCCTGAGAAGGCGATCGAGATGGCCAAGGCCTCGGACGCCAAGCTCGCCCGCGGCGAAGGCGGCCCGCTGGAAGGCCTGCCGATCGGCATCAAGGACCTGTTCTGCACCGACGGCGTGCGCACCACGGCCGGCAGCAAGATCCTGGGCAACTTCGTGCCGCCCTATGAATCGACCGTCACCAGCCAGCTGTGGCGCGACGGCGCGGTGATGCTGGGCAAGCTGAACATGGACGAGTTCGCCATGGGCTCGGCCAACATCACCTCGGCCTATGGCAATGTCGAGAATCCTTGGCAGCGCCAGGACGGCAGCAACGCCAAGCTGGTGCCGGGCGGGTCCTCCGGCGGTTCGGCCGCCTCGGTCGCGGCGCGCATGGCGCTGGCCGCCACCGGCACCGACACCGGCGGGTCGATCCGCCAGCCCGCCGCCTTCACCGGCATCGTCGGCATCAAGCCGACCTATGGGCGCTGCTCGCGCTGGGGCGTGGTCGCCTTCGCCTCCTCGCTCGACCAGGCCGGGCCGATGGCGCGCACGGTGCAGGACGCGGCGATCATGCTGCGCTCGATGGCCGGCTTCGACCCGAAGGATTCGACCAGCGTCGACCTGGCGGTGCCGGATTTCGAGGCGGCGCTGACCGGCGACATCCGCGGCCTGAAGATCGGCATTCCCAAGGAATACCGGGTCGACGGCATGCCGGCGGAGATCGAGCGGGTGTGGAAACAGGGCGCCGACTGGCTGCGCGACGCGGGGGCCGAGATCGTCGAGGTCTCGCTGCCGCACACCAAATACGCGCTGGCGACCTACTTCATCGTCGCCCCGGCCGAGGCCTCGTCGAACCTGGCGCGCTATGACGGCGTGCGCTACGGCCTGCGCGAGACCGGCGGGTCCCTGAACGAGCTGTACGAGAACACCCGCGCCGCCGGCTTTGGCCGCGAGGTGAAGCGCCGGGTGATGATCGGCACCTATGTGCTGTCGGCCGGTTATTATGACGCCTATTACACCAAGGCGCAGAAGCTGCGCACGCTGATCGCCCGCGACTTCACCGAGGCGTATCAGCGCTGCGACGCCATCCTGACACCGACCGCGCCGTCCACCGCCTTCGCCATCGGCGAGAAGCAGGACGACCCGATCGCCATGTACCTCAACGACGTCTTCACCGTGCCGGCCTCGATGGCCGGGCTGCCCGGCCTGTCGGTGCCGGCGGGCCTCGGCGATGACGGGCTGCCGCTCGGCCTCCAGCTGCTCGGCCGGCCGTTCGACGAGGAAACGGTGCTGCGCGTCGCCCATGTCATGGAAAAGGCGGCCGGCTTTACCGCACTGCCGCAGACCATTTCCTGAGCATGACGGCGTTCGACATCCGGCTGCCCTGAGTTCGGCGAACCCTGCTAAGACGGGTTGTCTTTGCAGGGAGATCCTTACGGGTGTTTCCAACACCGTCATTGCGAGCGCAGCGAAGCAATCCAGGGCCACCATGAGCGGCTGCATGGATTGCTTCGTCGGCTTTGCCTCCTCGCAATGACGGTGAATGGGAGCGCGAACAGGGTCTCGCAGGGGGGAGAATGCTTGATGTCCGATGCCCGGTTGCCGCCCGGCGTTACCATCCGCCGGCTCGGCCGCGCCGATGCGGCGGCCTATCGCGAGATCCGGCTGGAGGGGCTGCAGCGGCACCCCGAGGCCTTCGGCTCCTCCCATGAGAGCGAGGCCGGGCTGTCGCTGGAGGACTTCGCCGACCGCACCGTCGCGGTGACGACCTTCGCGGTGGAGCGGGACGGCCGGCTGCTCGGCATCGCCGGGCTGGCACGCGAGACCATGGCCACGCGGCTGCACCGCGGCACCCTGGTGCGGATGTATGTCCGGCCGGAGGCGCGCGGCACCGGCGCCGCCGATGCCCTGGTCCTGGCGGTGCTGGACCGCGCAAGGGCGGAGGGGCTGGACGCCGTGCTGCTGGCGGTGATCCCGGAAGCCACCGCGGCCCGCCGTCTCTACGACCGGCACGGCTTCACCGTCTATGGCGTCGAGCCCGGGGCGCTGCGCACTGCCGACCGCCTCTATGACGACGAGCTGCGGATCCGCATCCTCTGACGCGGTGGTCTGCCGAAATGTGGCAGGGCCGGGGACTGAAATCACCGGACCGCGGGGTTTTTGCCAAAATTGCCAGTGAGTTTGTTCGGTAATAGGATCGGAAAATGGATCCCGAGGAAGGGGGTCCTCGAAGGGGGAGCAGTGGCGGGATGAGTGTGACGCGTGGCTTGCTGCCGCGGCTGATGGCCGTTGCCGTGGTGGCCGTGGGCCTGGTGGCGGGCGTGGCGCCTGCCCGGGCCCAGTCCGGGACCGATATCGAACGATCCTTGAACGTGGACGAGAAGAAGCTGGTCCAGGAAGGCCTGATCTGGCTGGGCGCCTACAATGGCTGGGCCAACGGGATCCTGGGCGACGCGACGCGCACGGCGATCGCCGCCTGGCAGGAGAAGAACGGGGTGCGGGCGTCTGGCCAGCTCGATGAGGAGCAGGTGCTGAAGCTCGCCGGCACCGCGTTCGGCATGCGGGACGAGACCGGCTGGGACGCGCTGGCGGATACGCGCAGCCGGATCACCATGTCCTACCCGTCGAAGCTCTTCACCGACCGTTCGGACTCCGACCAGGGCGGCATCATCGTGGCCACGCCCGACGGCACCGCCTCCCTGATGACGCTGCGCTTCACCGGCACGACGGCTGGCCAGATCGATTCCTTCTACGACAGCGTGGCGACCGGCGACGGCGTCCAGGTCACCTACGAGTTCCGCAAGCCGACGCTGTTCATCGTCACCGGCATCCGGAACAAGAACAAGTTCTATGCCCGGTTCGAGGAACGCGGCAGCGAGGTCCGCGGCTACGACTTCGTCTGGACCCCGGATCGCAGCACGGACATGGAGCCGATCTCGGTCCTGCTCTCGAACAGCTTCTTTCCCTTCGGCTACGACACCCCCCAGGCCGATCCGACCTACCCGACGCTGATGGCGCTGGTGGATGCGCGCAAGGGGCAGGACCAGGGCGGGGCCACGTCCCAGGCGGGGGCCGCTCCGGCGCAATCCGCCGGCGCCTCGCCGCCGCAGCAGGGCAGTCCCAAGCGCGGTCGGTTCGGCGTTGAGATCCAGGAGGTGACGGCGGAAACCGCCAAGTCCCTCGGCCTTCCCTCGGCCACGGGGGCGCTGGTCACCGGGGTGCAGCAGGACACGCCGGCGCAGGAGGCCGGGCTGCAGAAGGGCGACCTCATCCTGTCCTTCGACGGCCGGCAGGTCGCCACGATCGAAGGCCTGGTGCAGATGATCGGCGAGGCCGAGGCGGGCAAGACCATCTCGTTGCTGGTGTTGCGCGACGGCCGTAAGGGCACGCTGTCGGCGACGATGCCGGGCGCGCCGCAACAGGCCAGCACCGAGGGCACGCCCAAGGCGCAATCCAACTCCGCACCGCCGACGAATACGGCCGCGCCGTCGAGCGGCCGGACTGTCGCGGGCGGGAACTTCACCTTCGACTACCTGCCGCCGGACAGCCAGGGGCTGCAGGAGGCCTACGAATTCACCCGCGACACCGATCTGCTAGGCGAGAACCCGGAGATCCAGGCGATGAACGGCATGTTCGCGCTGCCGCGGCCGCTGCACTACATCGGGGCCGAATGCGGCGCGGTCAACGCCTTCTACTCGCCCAAGGATTCGGCGGTCATCCTCTGCTACGAGATGGTCGCCGACATCGTGACCCAGGCCCACAAGCTGGCCGAGGGGACGTCGCCGGACGAGAACGTGCTGGGCGGCTACATCGCCAGCAACATCCGCTTCATCCTGCTGCACGAGACCGGCCACGCCCTGATCGACCTGCTGGACCTGCCGGCCGTGGGCCGCGAGGAGGATTCGGTCGACCAGATGGCGGCGGTGATGTTGCTGCTCAACGCCGGGGGCACCGAAGGGCCCGACAAGATCGGCCGGGTGCTGCAGCTGGCCTCGGTCTGGTTCCGGGTCCAAACCTCCAGCGACAGCGAAGGCAAGGTGAGCATGGAGACCTTCGCCGACGAGCATTCGCTGAGCGAGCAGCGCTATTTCAACCTGCTGTGCATGATGTTCGGCCACGATCCGCGATCCTATTCCTGGGTGCTGGAGAAGGGGCTGCTGCCGGAGGCGCGGGCGGCGCGCTGCCAGAACGAATCGGACAAGATCTTCAAGGCCTGGGGCGCGCTGCTGTCGCCGCATTTCTCCCCCAGCTTCCGGCTGGCCCGCCAGCTGGCGCAGTAGGCGGGGCAATAAGGGAGGGCAAGCGCCCGCGGCGTCCCGCCGTCTTCGGGCCGTCATGGAAGTCTGCTATCCCAGGGGTTAGAGGGTAGGGGAGGGGGAAACGCCGACGCAGCAGAAGGACGCTGGTCTTGGACACGATTCCCTTCACCCCCCGCCGGTTCCAGACGGCGGCCGCCCACTATCTGCCGGGCCGGCCGGCCTATGCCGCCGGCCTGTTTCACCGGATTGCCCGGATCTGTGGCCTCAACCACGATCACCGGGTGCTGGATCTCGGCTGCGGGCCGGGCCAGATCGCGGTGGCGCTGGCGCCCTTCGCCGGCGAGGTCGTGGGCGTCGACCCGGAGCCGGAGATGCTGGCGATCGCCGCCGAGACGGCCGCACGGGCCGGTGTCCCGGTCCGGTTCCGCCAGGGCAGCTCCTACGATCTCGGGCCGGAGCTCGGGCGGTTCCACCTCGTCGCCATGGGCCGCTCCTTCCACTGGATGGATCGGGTCGAGACCCTGCGGCGCTTCGACGCCATGATCGACCCCGGCGGTGCCGTGGTGCTGCTGCGCGACGACCACCCCAAGGTGCCCGATAACAGCTGGGTAAAGCCCTATCGCGATTTGCTGGGACGCTACGCCGAGGGTGACAGGGACGATCGCGTCGACAAGTCGCCGGACTGGCCGAACCACATGGCGGTGCTGCTGGACTCGCCGTTCAGCCGGCTGGAGGAGGTCGCGGTGATCGAACGCCGGCAGATCCCGGCCGACACGCTGGTCCACCGGGCGCTGTCGATGTCCAGCACCGCGCCGGGCCGGATCGGCGACAGCGCCGATGCCCTGATCGCCGAGATCGAGGTGCTGATGTCGGACTTCGTGGTCGACGGACTGGTGGCCGAGGTCGTCAACTCCGCGGCCCTGATCGCGTGGCGTCCGGACGGCACCTGATACCGCCGGGCCGGCTTGCATCTGCGGGCCGGCCGCCGCATAGACTCGCGGCGATTTCAGCCGCGCGACCCGCGCAAAATGGAGAGTGCCTTGGCGTCCAAGCTTCACACCATCATCTGCAGCACCCGGCCGAACCGGATCGGGCCGGCCATCGCCGCGTGGTTCCACGACATCGCCGCGGCGCATGGCAAGTTCGATGCCTCGGTGGTGGATCTCCGGGATTTCGACCTGCCGGTGTTCGACGAGCCGGAGCATCCGCGGCTGCAGCGCTATGTGAACGAGCCGACCAAGCGCTGGGCCGCCAGCGTCAGCGCCGCCGACGCGTTCGTCTTCGTCACGCCGGAATACAATTACGGCCCGCCGCCGGCGCTGCTCAACGCGCTGAACTACCTGTACCTGGAGTGGAACTACAAGCCGGCCGGCTTCGTCAGCTATGGCGGCGCGTCGGCGGGGCTGCGCGCGGTGCAGGTGGAGAAGCTGACCCTGACCACGCTGAAGATCATGCCGATCCCGGAAGCGGTGGCGATCCCCTTCGCCTGGAACGCCGTCGCCGACGGCAAGTTCACCGCCCCCGAAGGCCAGGACAAGGCCGCCACCGGCATGCTCGACGAGCTGTCGCGCTGGACCGAGGCGCTGAAGCCGCTGCGGGCGAAATAGGGGCCGGTTTGCGCGGCCTCCGCCGTTTGCGGGGCCGGTTCTGAATTGTGTGCCTTGAGCCGGCCTATACATTCCATCCTCCCCTTGCGGGAGCGGGGAGGGGGAGGGGGTGTCGAAGCCGGAGCCAGCCGTCCTCGGCAGCGAGCCGCCCTTTGCGCGTCAAATCCTTGTC